>JAGCKB010000099.1 GCA_017647725.1 Bacteroidaceae bacterium | reverse complement strand
CCGAATATTATCTACATTCTGTTATATATTTATTATTATTGTATAAAATCTTATTTATCACCATTTTATATTTTATAACAATTAAAAACAGTTAAAAACAGCTGTTTTTTAACCACTTCCATGAGTATTCCGGTATATTTGTGCGTCTTAAAGATAGAAATGATAGAATAAAGTTATATGATTATGAGAAACTTGTATTTATTTTTATTAGTGGTTTTTTCTTCTTATTCATCACTATTTGCAAATAGCGGAGATACGAAAAAGTATTGCACAGAGCTTAAAGAGAAACGTCAGGTAGAGTTCACACCTCCAACCGATAAGTTAGAATTTATAACCGAACAATCTTTTCCTGTGTTTACTTTTGGTGAAATGGGTAATGAGATATCAGCACTTCCAACCTTCGTGGCAGGACCTATTTTAAAACTATCCGAAGATTGTTCGGTTATAATGATGAGTGTCGATAATATAAAGAAACCTCGTCCCGATTCTTATCCAAAAGAGAGAGATTATAATATTCCCTCGTCAACGGCTTATATGCTTAATAATTGTGGTACATTATGGACAAAATGGTTAATTGATAATAGTGGTGGAGTGATAGATGAGAGTGTAAATAATAGATTTACGTCAGCAGAGCAGGATAGTATTAGAGAAAAAATTTCTATACTCAGGTCGCAAAATGAGCGTTGCATAAAGAAAAATGAAATTACAAAATCTGTAGGTTGTGACCGCATTTTTATAGTGAGAATACCTGATATTCAGAAAGTAGGAACTCATAGACCTTTACCCGAACTCTCTTGCCCTAATTTGGATGCCGGGCTAAAAGAAAAATTTAACGGGTGTTACTGTATTGAATTTTACAAAGAATCTTCTTACGAGCCACTTAAAATGCTCTTTTTTATAGATGAAAAACAAACGACTATTGATGAATGTATTTTAAAAATAGCTGATTATTTAAAGTTCGTATAAAAAATGGTGTACCACTAATCAAGAGCGGTACACCATTTTTTATTTATAAATGAGTATTTATTATTGCAATTTTGCAAGTGCCTCTTTAATACGACGGATGGCCTCGATTATATTCTCGTCACTTGTTGCATAGCTCATTCTGAAGCACTCGGGAGAGCCGAATGAGCCACCACCTACTGTGGCAACATGAGCCTCGGTGAGCAGGTACATTGCAAGGTCGTCGCTGTTATTTATGGTAGTACCATTATAACTCTTTCCATAGTAAGAACTACATTTTGGGAAGAGATAGAATGCACCCTCGGGAACATTGACCTCGAGTCCGGGAATCTCTTTTGCCAGCTTAACAATGAGGTCACGACGGCGTTGGAATGCCTGACGCATATCCTCTACTGCTTGCTGAGAGCCTTTGTAAGCCTCTAATGATGCCATCTGTGATACCGAGCAGGGTCCGCTTGTATACTGTCCTTGCAGTTTGTTACAACCCTTTACAATCCATTCGGCAGCGGCAAGATAACCAATGCGCCATCCTGTCATTGCGTATGCCTTTGAAACACCGTTTACAATTATAACGCGGTCGCGAATCTCGGGGAACTGTGCAATACTCTCGTGTGCTCCAATGTAATTTATATGCTCATAAATTTCGTCGGCAACAACGTAAATATTGGGGTATTTTGCAAGTACATCGGCAAGTTCTTTGAGCTCAGCTTTAGTATAAACCGAGCCTGTGGGGTTCGATGGTGAGCACAAAATAAGCATCTTTGTCTTAGGAGTAATTGCAGCCTCTAACTGTGCTCCTGTAATCTTGAAATTCTGCTCGATGCCGGCACCTACAATAACGGGGTTACCATCAGCGAGTTTAACCATCTCGGGGTAGCTAACCCAGTAGGGTGCAGGGACGATTACCTCTTCTCCTGGGTTTACAAGTGCCATAATGGCGTTGCAAACAGCTTGCTTTGCTCCGTTTGATACCGATATTTGTGCTTCGGTGAACTCAAGCCCGTTCTCATTTTTCAGTTTCTCTACAATAGCTTTACGCAGAGTAGGGTAGCCGGGTACGGGTGAGTAACGCGACCAGTTGTCGTCGACAGCCTTCTTGGCAGCCTCTTTAATATTATCGGGTGTGTTGAAATCGGGTTCACCAACACTCATATTAATAACATCTACTCCTTGAGCCTTTAGTTCTTGGCTCTTCTGTGACATTGCAAGTGTTGCCGATGGAGATAGTCGGTTAAGACGGTCAGCTAATTTGTTCATAGTTGTATTTATTGGTTAGTTATATTATTTTCTCTTTCCAAGAATACTAAGCAGTCTTATGAAAAGATTTATAAAGTCGAGATATAATGTGAGTGCACTTATAACAGCTAATTTGGGAATAGATACGCTGTCATTCTCTATAGCCTCTTGTATATATGCTTTTACTTTTTGTGTATCGTAAGCTGTGAGGCCAACGAAAATAAGTACTCCTGCATAGTTTAGTATCATTCCTAAACCACTACTGTTAAGGAAAATATTTACAATAGATGCTATTATAAGACCAATAAGTGCCATCATAAGTATTTTACCAATACTCGAAAGATTGCTTTTTGTTGTGTAACCAAAGAGTGCCATTGCTCCAAAAGTTCCTGCAGTAATAAGGAATGTAGAGACTACCGACTCCTCGGTAAACATAAAGAGAAGTGGTGCAAGTGTCACTCCATTTACAATAGAGTATAATGCAAACATTATAAGTGCTGCATTAAATGATATATTATTTATAGTCATACTGAGTATGAATACAAGCAATAATTCGGCACCGCACAGAACATAGAATATATTAATATTAGATAACAGTGTCATCATAAGATTTTCATTGGCCATAATAAAGTATGATGCTGCTCCTGTGACACCAAGAGCCAATGTCATAAGCATAAATACTCTTGCCATTACCTTGTTTAGAATAGAGCTTTCGCTAATTTCTGAAACGTTTTTTACATAATTATCCATATTTATTATATTTAAATTAAAATATCGTGCTGATTTAATAATATAACAAAAGCAAAGTTATACAAATATTTTTTCCTATGTATATATTTCACAAATAATTTATCTATGTGCAAAAAAATAATCCGTTGTCTGATCATCAGACAACGGATTTCTTACATTTCTATTTTTTATTATATATTTTCTTTATCCAGAGATAATATCCTGTGAGCGGTCGTGTGGCACCTAAAAGTGCTGCCAAGAATGTGAGTATGCGGGTAAAGATTCCGCCCCAGCTACCTACGTGAACCGAGTATATCCAACCACGTATCTTACCCGAGTCCGGTTGTTCTTTATACAATGAAACTTCGGTTATCTCGCCACTTTTTGTGTCGAATGAGTATTTATCCGACGCTCTTTGATTACCAAATTTATTGAATGAGACGGTTGCTGTTCCCTTTGCAATGCTAATCTGCTTAAAAGAGGGATTCTTTTGCGATACCTCGTCACATACCTTCTGCCAATAGGCAAATTGGTTATCTTTTTCTCTTTTGCCTTTTCGCTCTTTAATATTTTTATTAGGCTCACTGCTGTGTGTGGTAGATTGCGTTGTCTCTACTCCAAAGAGAGCATAAAAACCATTTCTGTACCATTGGAACGACCAGGTGAGTCCGGTAAGTGCCATTGCTAGCAACAGCAGAAGTGTATATATTCCGCCTGCTACGTGTAGGTCGTACCAAAAGCGTTTCCACCCTTTATTAAACTTAATTGATATATGATTTTTAAGTACCTTTTTATTTCTAGGCCACCATATTACCGCACCCGAGACAAGCACAAATACAAACATAATTGTACTTATTCCCACAATCAATTTTCCCAGTCCAATGCTACCATCCTGGGCTTTTGCACTACCCATCATCCAACGGTGCATCTTGAACATTACAGAGAAGAACGGCAGGCGCTCGTATTTTCCTTTTATCTCGCCTGTATAGGGGTCGACGTATAGCGATGCTTTACGTGGCTTCGATAAATTTACTTGATAGGTGCGATTGGGTTCGGGGAATACATTTATCCCTGTTACTTTAACGCTGTCGGGGAGGGTGGAAGATACTATCTCGGACAATTCTTCAAGAGGGAGTTTATCTCCCTCTATCTTATCGACATAAAAGAGGGTGGGGTTTGCCATTTGTGTAATCTCTTTCTCGAATACAAGCATTGCACCCGAGAAGCAGATTAATGTTATTATTACTCCAAAAGGAACAGATAACCACAAATGTATCTTCCGAAAAACCGTTTTCATTTTAAGAATTTTTCTATTAATAGTTTATTATTTGTTTAAATTCAATTTACCAACAGTTTTAATTGATTCTGCTTTTACGGTAAGTCCTTTAACAGCCTCGGCTGTATTAATATCTACCTTGTAGAATGCAGGGAAATCGCCTGTAGTTACATTTATTGGAATATATACGGCGCCATCTTCGCCGTATGGCTCGCCACCAATAGAGATACCGTAGGGTAGTCCTGTAATTAGTTTCAGGCTCTTCTTCTCGGCATCGAATATTGCAAGTTCACTGACATCGGCATTTGTTCCATCGTTAATCATACTTTCGGCTCCATTTTTATAAAGCTGTAGCAAGAAACTATTATCGTCTATATACCAACAACGGTATATTGGGTTTTTGTTTCCGAGTTCCTCGATATTTACATAGTAATCGTTGTCGAAAGAGGTCTCACCAGCCTTTATGCGAACCACTCCCGAGGGTAGTTTTCCTGTGGTTTTCTTAAGTTCATCGGTAGAGATGAATGAGCGTCCGTATCCGGGTGAGAAGGCATATACATCGCCATTTTCTGTGGCCCAGATAGTCTGATAATATTGTGAACGTTGACGACCGCAAGCAAAGCCTATTTTATCGGTCTCGGCAATTATCGGTGTTTCGTCGAAACTGTTACCACTGTATATTGCAATATATGCTCTGTCGGGGTACTGTGTGCTTGGTATCACACCTGCTGTGTAAGCACCGCTTCCGCTGCCGCCTGCTTGTGTGGTTATAAGTGACGGGTCGGTTACCATTTCGGGTGTGTGACTTATTCCGTAAAGGCTCATTCCACCGGGTATTACCGATGTATAAAGGCGGTTGTTTGCCTCTACAATTCCGGCAAAGTGTACCTTCTCGCCATTACCCAAAAAATTCTCGGCATTAACCGATGACTCTCTCTGAGAACCATCTTTCGAGTTCAGATAGTTGAATAGCAGCATCTGAGGATAGTATCCGTTCTCGTCGGCCTTTGATGAGTTTCCTGTTGAGGCGGTGATGATGTTGTCACCCCAAGTACCGTATGTGGTTATTCTATTGTATGTATAGGCATATTTCTCTGTTGGCTGTCCGTTTGCGTTAAGGTAATACGATGCTCCTGTTCCTGCACCTCCTTTGTTATATACCAATGCAAATACGTAGTCCATTCCTTTATATACCCAATAGGTAGCGTTAAGAACCTCGGTTCCGTTACCCTCAACTGTTACTTCACCGCTCTCTAACGACTCGGCTGTTATAAGATAGCTTGCTTCGCCCACAACGGCAGGAATCACATATAGCGATTTTGTATTCGCTTCGGGGAGTTGTGGCAACTCGGGTTCGTTACTGTCGCTACTGCAAGAGCATACAGCGAAAAGAGTTGCAGCTATGCTGCAGGTGTAAAAGAATTTTTTCATAATAGTTGTTATTATTTATTGTTAATATATACTCTTATCTTTCCATAGAAAGCTCGTCCGGCTTTCTGTAGGCTGAAATTATCGTATAGCTTCTCATCGGTGAGATTACGACATTCGAGCGAGAAATTGTATCGTCCATCCTTAACAGAGTAGCTTAGGCTTATATTGTGCGAGAACTGTTCGGGAACTTTTGCTTTGCTGTCGTCATTGCCTATATTCTCCCAATGCAAAGGAAAATCGTGCTGCCAGAAAGCATCATAAATGATATTAAGGCGGCTTCCTTTGGTGAATAGATTTTTTAGGGTTATTGTAGCATCGGCATTGGCAAACAGATAGGGAATATTGGGTAGTCGCACCTTATAGTGCATACTCTCTTGCAGTGTACCGCCTGCAATGTATCGCTCATAATCTCTTGTATCGATGCTGTTGAATGTACCGCCTACACTGAACCAATGGCTGTAACCGTATCGCATACCAATATTATATCCTTTGGTCTTCACGTGTCCGTGATTCTCGAATATGCCATATTCCAATGCTCCGTGTTTTCCTATTCCACGCTTGATGTAGTCTTTTGTATCGCGATAAATGATTCCTCCTTCGAGATATACTGTATTCTTGCCGAAACTATTGCTGTAGCTTACATTGAAATTGAAATTATTGCTATTCTCGGGACGCAAATTGCTTTTTCCTGCTTCAAGGTCTTCGTCTCCAAAAAGTTCGTCGTTGGTAGGCAGACGATATGCTTTCTCGTACGATAATTTGGCCTGTAAATCCTTTGTTATGTAGTATGTTCCGGCAGCACCATACCCCCAAGCACTTACATTTTTCGATAGGTTTATATAGTTTCCTACACCATCGGCCGACTCAGATACAGGGCCCCGGTTATATTGGTTGTAATACTTTCCAAACAGAGAGATATTCCACTTCTCCGATGGGTAATAGCGGTACGATATTCCGCTTATGTTCTTACGTGTAATCTTTGGAATATCGAAGTTTGTCAGCACAGTTTCTGCTCCCTCGCTTCGACGGCTTGTGCGCTCGAAACTGCTGAATACGTGATTAAATGTAAAGGTGTGTTGCAAACCAATACGATAGGTCAGGTTCATAGTAGCATTCCAGTTCTTGTTTTTCGACTCGCTTCTTTGGTACGATTGTTCTCCTTTACTGCCTTTGTAGTAGTAGTCTCCTTTCCAATTATATGCTAACGACGATGTGTCAATATTATTTGTAATATTGCGATTGTAGTTGGCAGTTAACTTAAGGTTCAGATTATTAATAAAAAGATTGCGTTTGAAATATTCGAAGGTGGGTATTATGGAGTATCCTTTTCTGTGCTTGTCGCCAAATACTGTCTCTTGGTACACTCCTGTCTGAATCTCTTTGTAAAAGTTCGTATATGCAAAGCTGAGCATAATCCTATCGGCCCATTTTTTATTTACAAAGCCTATTTTTCCTATCAGCGATTCGTTGTGAAAAGTATCGTTGAATCGTTTCAGTCGGTGGATATTGCTTTTGTCAATCGGCGGAAAACGAACCGTTCCGTCGCTGTTTACCTGAAATTCACGCACCCAATTATGTGTGTAGTAGCTGTTGTCCGAGTAGTTCTGAAAAGCGTTTATCTCGTATGTAAAGCCATTCTTCAGAGTCTGTCCGAAATTGGCATAACTCTTGTGTGTGTTGAACGAACCGAATGAGTAGGATGCATCTACATACCAATCGCCACGGTGACGGTTTGTAACGATATTTACAATACCTCCCAATGCGTCCGAACCAAACTCTACAGGTACTACTCCCTTGTATACCTCTATTCTTTTTGCATAGTTTATGGGTATATTGTTAAGATTATATGCTGTCCCTGCACCCTCTTGTGGTACTCCATCTATAAAGACTCTTACGTGTTTGCCGCTGAATCCGTCGAGCATTAGCTGCATATCGGATCCTACGCCGCCACTCTCGCGTATTTTTACACCTGGAATTTTTATCAGCGCGTCGCTGAGACTTTTGCTGTGGTTGGCAAGTTCTCTTGTATCAAGAGCAACTGCGTTGTATGCCGAGTGGTTCACTCTCTCTACTTCGGACGCTACAATTTCAACAGCATCGAGTCTAATATTATTCTCCTTTAGAGTAATACTAAGGTTTAGTTTTTCTCCTCTCTCTATCTGTATATTTTTTTCTTTGCCTTCGTATCCTATTGCCGATACAATCATTGTATAATTATCTACCGGTACCTCTAAACGAAACATTCCATCTTCGTCGGTTATACAACCATATTGTGTACCTTTAAGAAGTACTGTGCCATAGCTCAGCGGAGTCTTATCCTCGGCAATCAGTTTACCAATGATGACTCCTCGGTTCTTGAATTTTGTTACGTCGGTATTGTCGGCAAGAGTTGCCAACGGTACAAAAAGCAATAATAGTAGCAGATATTTAATATTCATCTTGCAGTTCGTTATAAATTACGAGTGCAAAGATATTTTACTCCCAAAATGCCGGAAATACCGAGATATTGCTAATCATTTATACTTTTTTCACTATATTTTATTAATCTATGTGTTAAAAAATATTTACAATCAGCTTCTGCACTATATAGAACAGATAGAGACCACACCGAGCGGTGTGGTCTCTATCTGTATAAAAAAATTCTTACTATTAATCGAAATGCAGTGTGTGTCCCATTCTATCGGCTTTTGTGTGCAGATATTTGGAATTGTGGCTGTTGGGCTCAATCTCGCATCCTACATTCTCGACAATTTCAAGTCCGTAGCTCTCTAAGCCGATGCGCTTGACAGGGTTATTTGTTATGAGGCGCATTTTGTGGACACCAATCTGACGAAGAATCTCGGCTCCTACACCATAATCTCTCTCGTCGGCTTTGAAACCTAAGCATAGGTTGGCATCTACAGTATCCATACCCTCTTCCTGCAGTTTGTAGGCTTTCATCTTATTCATAAGACCAATGCCGCGACCCTCTTGGTTGAGGTATACTATAACACCTTTATTTTCGTTCTCAATGAGTTCCATTGCACGATGTAGCTGTGCACCGCAGTCGCAGCGTTGTGAACCGAAAATATCGCCTGTTATACAAGATGAGTGTACGCGCACAAGGATGGGCTCGTCATCTTTCCACTCGCCTTTTATAAGTGCTACGTGCTCCAAACCGTTCGATTTCTGCTTAAAGGGGATAAGACGGAAATGTCCCCACTGGGTAGGCATATCAACCTCCTCGCCACGCTCTACCAATGACTCCTGACGCAAGCGGAACTCGATGAGGTCGCGTATGCATACAATTTTAAGATTGTGCTCTTTTGCTATCTTGATAAGCTGTGGCATACGTGCCATTGTGCCATCTTCGTTCATAATCTCGATGAGGGCGGCGCAAGGGTTAAGGCCTGCCAAGCGTGCAAGGTCGATGCCGGCTTCGGTGTGGCCTGCACGACGCAGAACGCCTTTATCCTGAGCATACAATGGATTGATGTGTCCGGGACGTGCAAAGGTCTCGGGCTTGCTTGCGGGGTCGGCAAGGGCTTTTATGGTGGCGGCGCGGTCGTCGGCCGATACTCCTGTGGAGCATCCTTCTATCTTATCTACGGTAACGGTGAAAGGTGTTCCAAGAAGACTTGTGTTTGCACTTACCTGTGGGTCGAGTTGCAGCTCGCGGCAGCGCGACATTGTGATGGGTACACACAAGACTCCGCGACCGTTTTTAAGCATAAAATTTACCTTCTCGGGGGTAATCTTCTCGGCGGCGATAATAAAGTCTCCTTCATTCTCGCGGTCTTCGTCATCGACTACGATAACAAATTTGCCATCGCGGAAATCCTCGATAGCCTCTTCTATTGTATTAAGTTTGAATTTCTCCATATATAATTCTATTACGTTATACTAAATTGTCTTTTTTCATTCTTTCCATAAGTTTTTTTGCTGTCTGCTCGGTTTTTATAAGGTCGCGTAACAGACGGAACCTATACATACAGGCTCTTATATATATTACTGTGCCAATGGGGAATAGTATTATTGCTGCTATATTCATCCATTTTTTATCAAGTGGTGATGTTATAGCCTTTGCTGCTATTATAGGCAACATATTAAGCAGAATTATAACCTTTTTATTCTTGCTGTTACCCATTTCTTCGACAAGAGCGTCGAGTTTTTCGCTCATTTCGATTATAATATCTTCGTTACCTTCTCTAAAGAAAATACGTCCTATAGATGGCAGTCTCTTTAGTTTGTTGTTCTTACGGAAATTATGTGAGGTATCTATAATCTCTTTCAGTGTCTCGTAGTTTGTGCTGTAGTTGGGATCGTCTATAACAACCTCTTTAAGTGTGACGTTGCGTTTTTCTCTAAGTCCAAGCAATTTTCGGAAGAACTCTTTATAGGCATCCATATTAAGTATTGCCGAGTCTTTGTTCGACTGATAGGTAAATAACATTCCCAATGGGAAGAGTACCATTGTACTCATCCAGGCTCCTATCCATATATACCATTCGCCCTCGCGTGCCATCTTATATCCCGATGTATTGAAAATGTAGTATAGTACGAATGTGGCAACCGAGATTAGCACAGGATAGCCGAGACCACCCTTGCGCACAATGGCTCCAAGTGGGGCACCGATGAAGAAGAATATAATACAGCCGAGTGATAGGGTAATCTTCTCCCACCAAACAAGTTTATGTTTGTTAAGGTCTTTATCGAGCGAACGCATTATGTTTTTCTTTATCTCAAGGTCGCTCTTAGTCTGCTTTATCTTTGTGAGTTCGTTACTCTTCCACCTTTTTTTGTCGGCTTTGGTTGCTATATTATAGATGCTGTCTACATTTATATATGCCAAATTGTCTTTAGCCATATATGTAGAGTCTTCACTTGTGAAGTTATTCTTCATCTGATAGGCGTTTCTCATTGCCGAACGCCAGTTGCTTTGTCCTATGCTGTCGTTGTGATGTGTGAGCGAGTCGATAGAGTGTTGCAGTTGCAGCATATTTTTACTTGCTGCCTGTGTGTTGAGGAACGAGCCGTCCTGCATACTGAATCCACCCTCAAACTCTATCATTACTACTTTTTCGCGGTAACTCTCGCGACGGTAGGGTACGTTTTTGTTTTTTCGGTTGTCTTTGTTGTTTATAGGAAGATTTTCGAAAAGCTCTCCGCTGTAAAGACTTAGGGTGAGGAATCGTTGGTCGTCGCTTGTCACCATTTTTCCCGAGTCGGCAACAAGGATACGAGTCTTGTCGAATCCCTCGCGAAGGTCGTAAATCATTATGTTATACAACATTCCCGTCTCTTTGTCTTTTTCTTTTACAAAGAGATTGAAGCCCTCTATTTTGTCATAGAATACACCCTCGGGAATCTCTACCTCGGGCGAGGCTTGTTTTATAGAGTAGAGTACTGTGTATAGCTTAACCTGTGCTTTTGGTCCTATCACATTCTGGAAATAGAATGATATACATCCAAGGATGGCACACTCTACAGCCAGGGGTGCCATAATACGTAGCAGAGGTATTCCGGCAGCTTTCATTGCCAGAAGTTCCAATCGCTCGCCAAAATTTCCGAAAGTCATAAGTGCGGCCAACAGAATGGCAAGCGGCAGTGCCTGACCAACCAATGTTACCGAGCCAAGAAAGAAAAATTGTGCAAGAACATCAAAGTCGAGTCCTTTTCCAACAAAATCATCTACCCATCTCCATAGCAACTGCATAATGAAGATGAAAAGGCATATAAAGAATGTTCCTGCCAATAAAAGACTGAAACTCTTTATTATGAAAAGGTCGAGTTTTTTTATACGTAAAAAGTCGGGTAGTCGCATAGATACCTTTGTGCTCTCTTATTTTATGTTAGTATGGTGTAGTTGTACTATTATCTGTCGATAATATACAATACCGTGCAAAGTTAGCATAAAATGTGTGATTTCGCCGATTATTGGCAAAAATTAAATACTTTAGGCATTTAATATTATAAAAAAAGGCACTATCTATAAAAAGATAGCGCCATTAAGACTATAACAGATTATCAATAACCTGTTTTTTTTAGTGTATGATTATAAATTATAAGTTCGTTACATTCCTGATTGTCGTTTAAGATACTCTATTTGCGAGTCCCATAAATCTTTTTGGTCGGCTATTTCTGAGGGATCGGCAAAATCGGTTATATAAAGTGTGTGCTCACGTGTTATTTCGTTGAATGTAATTCGCATCTCGAAAAAGGTGTAATTTTCTTCTTCGTCCCATCTGAGACGAACATATACACCATTACGCTGTGCAATGAGTGTGGCCGAACGGTGTTCCTCTTTTCCCCAGTAGAAATTGAATGTTTTACCATCAATAGATGTTTTATCAGAAAACCACATGGATAAACCTGGTGCTGTTCCAATATAGCTCCATATCATAGCTGCACTTCCTTTAAGGGGGTATTCAATGTGAAATTTTTCTTTCTTCATCATTACTTAAAAATATTATTTATAATACTTTAGATTTCGCAAGATATAAAATTTATTTTATTAAACCAACTAATATGGGGTAATTGTTCAATTAAATTAAATAAAATTATAATAAGCAACTGAAGAATCACACAGTTTCCAATGATTAAAAATATAGCTTATTAATTGTATATTAGTTAACATTTTGATTTTAAAAATCGACTTTTACATAAAAAATGTATTCAAAAGTGTGATAAAAAACTAATTTTTGAAAATTTATCTTCAATTATTTTGTGGAGAAAAAAATAATTGATATTTTGGCGGAAAATTAAACAGCTTCTAATGTCTAACATTTAAAACCTTTTGAAATATGAAAATGAAATTTTTTGCGATAGCATTGTTTTCGATGTTTATGTTCTCGGCTTGTTCACAGCAGGGTGGTAATGAGGCAAACAGTGCTCCTGCTCAGAAAGTAGAGTGTACACAGGGTGCTTGTGACAAGGCTAAACATTGTGATAAGAGTGAGTGCAAGAAAGATTCTTGTGACAAAGCTTGTGATAAGGCCGAGGGTTGTAAGAAAGATTGCGGAAAAGCCGAGTGCAAAAAGGGTGCTTGCGATAAAGCATCTTGTGCCAATGGCTGTAAAAACGATTGCAAGAAAGAAGAGTGCAATAAAACCAAGTGTGACAAACCTTGTGACAAGGCCAAGGGTTGCAAAACAGAGTGTAAGAAATAACTCTGCTCCTTCTAAAGTATGATGTTATAAAAAAAGAATAGTGCAAAAGAATAGTTTGAATTCTATCTTTTTGCATACAAAAAAATAAGATGTTGGCTAAATAATTTTAGTTGACATCTTATTTTTTGTAAATATTATTTTAAAAAAATATATATAGTCTACTTTATATCTCTCTTAGTGTCTCTAAGCACCAATAGTCCCTCGGGGCCCATATTAAAAAGCAGGTCTATAATACTAAGATTGGGGATGAATCCGTTACGCTGTGCAAATACTTGATAATAGGGTTCGCTGTTAAGATACTCACTTTTTTCCATTTCTTGCACCGAAGCCATTGCTCGAAGGTCTAAAAAGTTATTTTCGTTCGATTCTTCCGATGTTTTTTCAAGTATTTTACACTCTCTTTCAAGTCCTAAAAGTTCGCATACAACGTTGTGCAGTCGCATATTGAAGTCGAGTAGAAAACCATCTTTCTCTTCGTAGAAATGTGCAAAGTCATCGGCATAATAGTCGAAGAAAGGGCTTTTGCGATAGGCACTTTGTATGGCATTCCAATGTCTGTGCCTCCAATTACCGTGTTCGCTGATGCGTACATCGCGCATTGTTTGTAAATAATTATGAACAATGGGGATAGTTAATGCCTGAGCTCCGTTCTCGGTTGCAATGATAGCTCGGTTGCGGAATGTCTGTTTAATAAAGCAGCTGTCGGCATCAAGCAGCATCCCCTGTGATGCATATAGTTGTGCATACAGGGGAATGGGTGCAAGGTATAAGGAATGTGTTATTATCTGCATTGTTTTTATTTATAATTTCCGACACTACGGAACAGGCGGTTCCAACGTATCTTGCCATCGAACCAACCGCGGTCTTCATCGAGAGAGAGCCATATAAAGAGTGGCTTTCCAACAATGTGATCTTCGGGAACAAAACCCCAATAGCGCGAGTCGGCACTGTTATGGCGGTTATCGCCCATCATCCAATAGTAGTCCATCTTGAATGTGTAGCTGTTGCTCTCCTTGTCATTTATGTATATCTTGCCATCCTTTACCTGTAGCTTGTTACCTTCGTAGACAGCTATGGGACGCTCGTATATTGGCAGATTTTCAAGTGTAAGTTGAATGCTCTCACCTCTTTTTGGAATCCACACAGGGCCGTAATTGTCGGCTGTCCATTTGTAGTTGGCATTAAGAGGATAAGTATAGTCGTTGGGGTTCTTGAACGGCTCTATCGATGCGACAATCTTGGTGTAGCTTGCCAATTTATCGCGTACGGCATTTGTCAATGGCAGGCATAGAAGACCTTTTCCGCAGTTACCATCGTTGATATCTTTTTTACTAATGCCAAGTTCGTGACGCAGGCGCTCGGGGATATTGGCTTTCAGTTGTACCCAGTAGTTGAACTGTACGTTGTCGGGTTCTTTTGTAATCTTTCCGTTAAGATAGATTTGTTTGTCCTTTATCTGAAGAACGTCACCGGGAAGTCCTACGCAGCGTTTAACATAGTTCTCGCGTCGGTCGACGGGACGCCATAGTTTTTCGCCGTATATGTGTTTGTTCTCCTCGATGTATTCGCTACCTGCAGCGTAGTAGAGGTCATATATAGCACGTTGACGCTCGATGCTGAGGCTGTCCATAGGTGGGGTGTTGGGGTAACGCTCGGCACCTATAAGGTAACACTCCTTGTAGTAATCAATAATCTGAGGATTTGTTGTTGCTGTATCTCCTGCCGGATAGTTGAATACGACAATATCGCCAAGTTCTATATCTTCGAATCCTGCGACGCGCTCGTAGTCCCACTGGATGGCATCGATGTAACTCTTGCCGCCTGTGGGTAGTGTGTGCTGTGTAAGAGGCATACTAAGCGGAGTGTTTGGTTTGCGTGGGCCGTAATTGGCCTTGCTCACAAAAAGATAGTCGCCTACAAGCAGTGACTTTTCGAGTGATGATGTGGGGATAACATAGTTCTGAAAAAAGAACTGGTTTACGAAATAGACAGCGACAAGTGCAAACACAAGCGCGTCTACCCAACTCATTACATTACGCAGTAGTCTGTTTTTTGAGTTCTTCCACCATCCCCAAGGGATAAATTTTGTAGTGTAATTGTCGATAATGAAGGGGATTATAATCAGTCCCAACCAACTTTTCACCCAAATGAGGAAAAGAAGGTAAAGTGCAAGCGCTATCGACAACTTTATTAGGTCTTTACGTGTAGGTTTTCTCATAATTCTATTGTTTTATGGTAGAAACGTACTTTGTGTCGCCTATATTGTTTATTGTGTGTTAACTTTTGTTTATTGTGTGTTAACTTTTTTAAAAATCAAAAAGGTCTTTCATTCCTAAGAAACCGCTGTGCTCCTGTAAATATTCGGCTGCAAGAACTGCACCAAGAGCAAATCCACTGCGGTTTTTGGCATCGTGGGTGATGGTTATTGTGTCGGCATCCGATGTGTAGCTTATAGAGTGTATGCCGGGAACCTCGTCGCGGCGAATGGCATTTATGCGAAGCTCGTCATCGGCTGTAGCTTTTCCTTTTGTGATGCTGCCATCGGGGTTTACAACGTCGCCTAAAATCCAGGATTTTTTTCTGTCGAGATTCTCCAATATTCCCTCGCCAAGAGTGATGGCTGTTCCGCTGGGAGCATCTAATTTGTGAATGTGATGGGTCTCTTCCATTGCAACATCGTAACCGGGGAAACGGTTCATTATCTTTGCCAAATAGCGGTTTACTGCCGAGAATATTGCCACGCCGAGGCTGAAATTACCCGACCAAAAGAGCGTTTTTCCATTTTCGTTGCACAGACGACGTATCTCCTCTTCGTGATTGTGAATCCATCCAGTACTGCCGCTAACCACCTTTACACCTGCTTCCATTGCATCGATGCAGTTTTTATATGCAACGGTGGGTGCGGTAAATTCTATCGCAACATCGGCCGATGCAAATGCTTCGCCGAAAATATCGTCTCGGTTCTCAATATCAATTATCGAAACAATTTCGTGACCTCTCTCAAGGGCAATCTGTTCGATAGTTTTACCCATTTTTCCGTATCCTATAAGTGCTATTTTCATATAAATAATTTTATTACGGTGCGAAGATAGCTATTTTTTCGTTCTCTTGTCCGTTTTTACGTGAAATAGTGTTACCTTTGCGACTCTATTATAAAATATCGCGCGGGTGTATTATTAGGATGCGTGATGTTTTTGCTTTGAATAATAACGTGAAAAGATAAAACTCAATGGAGAAGAATTTTAAAAGAACTTTAGTTACATCGGCCCTACCATACGCAAACGGCCCAGTCCACATAGGACATCTTGCCGGAGTATATGTTCCAGCCGATATTTATGTGCGTTATCTGCGTCTTAAAGGCGAAGATGTGCTTTTTATTGGTGGTAGCGATGAGCACGGTGTGCCCGTTACACAGCGCGCTCGCAAGGAAGGCATCACACCGCAGGATGTTGTAGACCGTTACCACAGCATCATTAAGGAGAGTTTCGAAGGATTCGGTATTTCGTTCGATGTATACAGTCGTACTACATCCGAGACTCATCATAAATTCGCTTCGGAATTTTTCCGCAAGCTCTACGATGATGGTAAGCTCGTGGAACAGACTTCAAAGCAGTTCTATGATTTAAAGAACGAAAAGTTCCTCACCGACCGTGATGTTGTCGGCGAGTGCCCCTACTGTCACAAACAGGCTTACGGCAACCAATGCGAAGAGGGATGTGGCCGTGCACTTGAACCTACTGAACTTATAAACCCTCGCTCAAAGGAGACAGGTGAAGCGCCCGTGCTTAAAGAGACAAAGAACTGGTACCTGCCACTCAATGAGTACCAGCAATGGCTTAAGGAGTGGATTCTGGAAAATCACAAGGAGTGGCGTCCAAACGTATATGGTCAGTGCAAAAGCTGGCTCGATATGGACTTGCAGCCTCGCGCCATGACACGTGACCTTGATTGGGGAATCCCTGTGCCTGTAGAGGGTGCCGACGGCAAGGTGCTTTATGTTTGGTTCGATGCACCTATCGGATATATCTCAAATACAAAGGAACTGTGTGATAAGGAGCCTGAAAAGCATGGCACTTGGGAGCAGTGGTGGCAGAGCGAAGATACACGTTTGGTACACTTCATCGGCAAGGACAATATAGTGTTCCACTGTATTATCTTCCCTGTAATGATGAAGGCACATGGAAAATATGTAATGCCTGATAATGTTCCAAGCAATGAATTCCTTAACCTTGAGGATGACAAGATTTCAACATCGCGCAATTGGGCGGTATGGCTCAACGAGTATCTTGTCGACTTCCCCGGCAAGCAGGATGTACTGCGTTATGTGCTCACAGCAAATGCTCCCGAGACAAAAGACAATAATTTCACTTGGAAAGATTTCCAGGCACGCAATAACAACGAGCTTGTAGCTGTATATGGTAACTTTGTGAATCGCGCACTTGTGCTCACAAAGAAATATTTCGATGGTAAGGTACCTGCTTGTGGCGAGATTACCGACTACGACAAGGCAATCATCGATGAGTTTGTAAATGTTAAGAGCGAGGTCGAGAAACTGCTCGACCAGTTTAAGTTCCGTGAAGCACAGAAAGAGGCTATGAATCTTGCACGTATCGGTAACCGCTATCTTGCCGAGACCGAGCCTTGGAAGCTTGCCAAGAGCGACCTCTCGCGTGTGGCAACAATTCTTAATTTGTCGCTTCAGTTGGTTGCCAACCTCTCTATTGCATTTGAGCCGTTCCTTCCCTTCAGCAGCAAGAAACTGCGTGAAATGCTCGCATATGAAGAGTTTAAATGGGATAATCTAGGACGTACCGACCTCTTGCCCGAGGGTCATATCATTGGCGAGGTGGGTCTTTTGTTCGAGAAAATAGAGGACGATGCTATTCAGGCTCAGCTCGACCGTCTTGCACGCATCAAGAAAGAGAACGAGGCTGCCAATTATAAGGCCAACCCTGTACGTCCCGACTGTACATTCGACGATTTCCTCAAATTGGATATGCGTGTAGGTACAGTGCTCGAGTGTACCAAGGTTCCTAAGGCCGATAAATTGTTGCAGTTCAAGATTGACGATGGACTTAAGACACGTACCATTCTATCGGGTATTGCAAAACACTTCAATCCCGAGGAACTTGTGGGCAAGCAGGTGTGCTTCATAGCCAATCTGCCTCCCCGAACAATGCGTGGCATCGTCAGCGAGGGTATGATTCTTAGCGCCGAGGATAACGAGGGCAAACTATCGTTACTCACCGTTGAGCCTAAGGCAAAGCCCGGAAGCGAGATAAAATAATTTGTCCACATTATGAGCAGTAGTGCCGGTGGTAATTTAAAAAGTGCTGTCGCCAAAGGATTCCTTTGGGGCGGAATGAGTAATGCTGTCTGCCAACTGCTGAACCTACTTATAGGTGTATTTTTGGCACGCATCCTTGGACCCGACGACTACGGGCCCATAGGGATGCTTGCTATTTTTTCGGCCATTGCCGGTTCGTTGCAGGATAGCGGCTTTGTGGCTGCTCTTGCCAATCGCAAAAAGGTTACTCACGACGATTATAATGCAGTCTTTTGGTTTAATATTATAATATCGGGTGTAATGTATGTGGCGCTTTTCTTTTCAGCTCCACTTATTGTCGATTTTTTTGACGAACCATCGCTACTTTGGCTTTCGCGATACATTTTCTTGGGCTTTGTAGTGGCTGGATTTGGAATTGCACCATCGGCCTATCTCTTCCGAGAACTCAAGGTTAAGGAGCGCTCTATCGCACAGATACTCTCAATAGTGGTGTCGGGTAGTGTGGGATTGGTACTTGCCGTAAACGGATATTCATTCTGGGGTATTGCCACACAAAGCATAATGTATGTGTTTGTGCGCAGCATTGTCTGTTGGTGGTTCACTCCCTGGCGACCAAGTTTCAAGGTGAACTTTTCGCCTCTTCGCTATCTGTTTGCATTTAGTTACCGACTGCTCATTACGAATATTTTTCTGAGGATAAATTGGAATATATTCTCCTTTATTCTTGGAGGAAACAGGCACTACACACGTGTAGATGTAGGAAACTACACTAAAGCAGCCGAGTGGATGTGTATGGGTAGCGAGATTGTCAACGGAATGGTTAACAATATTGCTCAGCCTGTATTTGCCAAAGTTGCCGATGATGGCGAGAGGCAGTTGCGTGTTTTCCGTAAGATGTTGCGCTTTACTGCTTTTATCTCTTTTCCGCTGCTGTTTGGGCTTTCGTTGGTTGCTCCGCAGATAATAGTAATTGCAATAACCGATAAATGGATAGAGAGCGCATATATGTTGCGTGTGCTTGCTCTGTGGGGAGCATTTATGCCCATACAGTCGATGTTTACCAATCTGCTTATCAGTCGCGGATGTTCGGCTATTTATATGTGGGGAACTGTTATACAGGGTATTATTGTGCTTCTGCTGCTTGTTGCAATGGCGCCTTGGGGAATAGAGGCCATGATGTTTGGGTATGTGATATTCAATATCATGTGGCTCTTTGTATGGAGGCATTATGCAGGGGTCGAGATTGGTCTTTCAATATATATGTTTTTGTGCGATATGTTCCCCTATGCACTGCTTTCGGCTCTCGTAATGGCTTTTACAGGTTATATAACCTGTTCAATCGAAAATCTTTATTTTTTGCTGCTCTCACGTATGGCAGTGGCAGCAATACTTTATATTGTTATACTTCGGCTTATGCGCAACGACGAACTAAGCGAAGTAGTGGAGTTTATAATCCACAAAAAACGCAAAGAATGATATTGCTATGAAAAAAATTCTTTACGATAATCAGATGTTTACGTTTCAACGTTTCGGAGGTGTTACACGCTATTTTGCCGATCTTATGTATAACCTCCCGAGCGATGAATTTCGTTCATCGATGCCTATGAAATTTTGCGAGAATCACTATGTAACGGTTACATACGGTCGCAAATACCCCTCTCTCTCTTTCCCGAAGAGCTATCGTTGGCGTCGACGTATCTATCAGTTGGCAAATATGACATACGCGTGGAATGCAGTGCGTATGTGCGACTATGATATTTTTCATCCTACATATTACAATCCCTATTTTTTGAGTGCGGTAAAAAAAAGCAAAAAGCCGTTTGTGCTTACCATTCACGATATGACTTTTGAGCGCTACCCGCAGGATGTGCTCATTTACGACCGTACAATACCCCATAAGAAGCGCCTTATTGCCGAAGCTGAACACATTATTGCGGTGAGCGAAAATACCAAGCACGATATTATAGAGTTATTGGGTACCGACCCCTCGAAAATTAGTGTTGTGCATCACGGCTACCGTCCCATTGCCGAAGCTGCTCCTCAGCTTTTCGACCGTTATGTGTTGTACGTTGGCGAGCGCAAGGGATATAAGAATTTCTTCCCCTGGCTCTCGGCGGTGCGTCCGCTTCTTATGGCCGATCCTACACTTAGAATAGTTTGCACCGGTAATCCTTTCTCGCCTGCCGAGATAAAATTCTTTAATAAATGGAATGTTACCGACCGTTTGTTGCATATATCGGCAAATGACGAGCAGATGGCATCGCTATATCGTTATGCGATGTGCTTTGTCTTTCCGTCACACTATGAGGGCTTTGGAATACCTATCCTTGAGGCTTTTTCAAACGGCTGCCCTGTATGTTTGAGCGACGCGAGCTGCTTCCCTGAGGTGGCAGGCGATGCTGCGCTATACTTTAATCCTAACGATGCGCAGTCGATGCAGGATGCACTGCGCGAGATTATAAGCAGCAGTGCTCTTCGCGACGAGTTAAGCCTCAAAGGCAAAAATCGTGTGAAGGAGTTCTCGCTGGAAAAGATGGTCGAGGCAACCTGTAACGTCTATCGTAAAATATGATAAAAAAAGAACCTTTTTACCGATGAAAATAAGCCGTTCCGAAATATCGCGTTTGTGGCCCATTGTCAAGCGACGCACGGGTGCAGCCATCGTTCGATGGGTGCAGCGTCTATTCTCGGGCGAGAAAATGTTGAAAGATGTCTTTAAGCGTCGAAGCAACAGGCGTGTGTTGCTGTGTCATCTGCCCGAGGCTTTTGTGTCAGATAAACAGCCAAAATATCACTCGAACCTTACCGAGTGTTATATGGCGGCACGCTGTTTCGACCGCTTGGGCTACAGTGTCGACTGCTCGTCGCGTGGCAATGAAGGAATAGATTACTCGCCTTACGAGATTATCTTCGGAATAAACGGCAATGCTTTTCTTGGCTCTTTTACCGCGAAAAAAGGTGATGAACCTATGAGAATATTTTACTCGGTGGGTGCGCAGATGACATATAATTTCAATGTAACGGCACAGCGTAACATAGCGTTTCACAAGCGACACGGATTGTGGTTGCTGGGTTCGAACCGATATATACCTGCCAGCGGAATGAACTATTATCAGGCTCATTTTGCCGATGCGGTGATATGTCTTGGCGATAGAGCTATTTTAGAGCCTTTCTTGATAGATGATGCTCGCACCGAACGTTACCGTTATCTGCCGGCATTTTACTTTAAGGTTACTGAACCCGATAAAGAGAAGGATTTTTCAAAATGCCGAAAAACTCTCCTATGGTTCGGCTCAATGGGACTTCTTCATAAAGGATTGGATATAGCAATAGATTTTGCAGTTGCTCACCCCGATTATACACTGCATATATGCGGCGGTAGCAGTTCGGAAAGGGATTTTTGGCGCTATTATCAACCAATTGTCGAAAAGGCCGATAATATACACATACACGGTTTTGTGGATATTGAGTCGCCCGAGTTTGTTGCGCTGCTCGATAGTTGCGGTATATTGCTTAACCCATCTATAAGCGAGAGTGGTGCAGTGGCTGTGCTTAATGTTCTTGGTAACGGTGCTCTTATGCCAGTATACAGCAGTGGAACAGCGCTTGATCTTGCCGATGTGGGGGTAGAGGTTCCACAGGTTACATACGAAGATTTTGAGAAGGCTCTCTTAGGTGTCGAGGCAATGAGTGACGATGAATTTGCCGGAAAAGCGTGGGCGGCGCATTGCAAAGTTCGCGATGGATACACGCTTGCACAGTACGAGGAGAGACTATATAACCATATATGCGAAATAATAGATAAAAAGGATAAAAAATGAAAAAGATTCAGTTGAAACAGTGGCTGCCTCATTGCGCGGCACTGCTTATTTTCCTGGGGCTTACTTTGGTCTATTTCGGGCCGGTGTTGCAGGGAAAAGACCTTATGCAGGGTGATGCTATCAGCTCTCAGGGATGGGGTAAGGATGCAAAGGATTATCACGAGGCAACAGGTGACTATGCCTATTGGTCTAATGCTATGTTCTCGGGAATGCCATCGAATTATACATTCTCGCCTCAGCCTGTAAACATCTTCGAGGCTGCCGATAAGGTGCTCACTCTTGGTCTGTTCGGAGCGTCGCGCCGACATATCGGAGCAATATTCCTAACATTTGTTTGCTTTTATATATTCCTGCTGTCGATGGGGTGTAAGTCGTGGCTTAGTGTGGCCGGTTCTATAGCTTATACGCTCTGTTCATATAATTTTATAATCATTGGTGCAGGACATATGAGTAAGAGCCTTGTTATGGCTACTATGGCTCCTATTATAGGCGGTGTCATTCTTTGTTATAGGGGAAAACTGCTTAAAGGAGCGCTTATTACGCTTATATTCTCGGGATTGAATATCTTCTGGAGCCATCAGCAGATAAGCTACTATCTGCTTCTTGTTCTTGTTATTCTTGCTGTTGTATATTTGGTATATGCAATAAAGGAGAAAGATTTAAAGAACTATTTTAAAGCAACAGGAGTGCTTATTGCTGTTGCTGTTCTGGCTGTGCTCCCGGCGCTTGGACAGCTTGTTCCGTCGGCCGATTATGCCAAGGATACGATGCGTGGCGGTGCTGTGCTTAAACAGGCCGACGAGAAGGCGAGTGCGGGACTTGATATCGACTATGCCTACCAGTGGAGCTATGGTGTGGGCGAGACTTTTACTCTGCTTGTGCCCAATCTCTATGGTGCAAGTTCGCACTATAATATTGGTACCGACTCGGAGCTGTATAAGAGTCTTGCGCCTAAGGTTGGCATAAGCCAGGCACGACAGATATGTGAGTCGGCTCCCACCTATTGGGGCGACCAGCCGTTTACCTCGGGTCCGGTGTATATAGGTGCTATTGTATGCTTCCTGTTTGTGTTCGGATTAATGGTTGTCAAGGGACGCGAAAGATGGTGGCTTCTTGCGGCAACAATTCTCTCGTTTGTAATGTCGTGGGGAAAGAATTTCCCCGAGGTAAATGAGTTCCTGTTCTATAATCTGCCTCTCTACAGCAAGTTCCGAGCACCCTCAATGGCGCTTGTTATTGCGTCGGTGACAATGGTTGCGCTGGGAATTATTGCTGTGCGCAGGCTTATCGTTGCCCGTCGCGAGAATAATACCGCCGAGCTTGCCTCGATGCAACGTGCTTTGTTTATAGCCGCCGGAATAGCGGGTGGAATTTGTGTTGTGCTGGCACTCTTTGGCGGTTCACTATTCTCATTTGAAGCGGTTGTGGATGCACAACTGCCTCCCGTGCTTTTAGAGCCACTAATAAGCGACCGCGCTGCTATGCTCAGCAGCGATGCTTGGCGCTCATTTGGCTTTATTGCTGCGGCTGTGTTGTTGCTATATGGTTATATGCGTTTCTCATTTAAGTCGCAATATCTATCAATGGCTTTGGGATTGCTTATGCTTATAGACCTTTGGCCGGTAGATAAACGATTCCTTTCGTATGATGACTTTATGCCAAAGAGAAAGAGTACCGAGATTCGCCCCACCGAGGCCGACCTGCTTATTCTAAAAGATAAACACCCTAATTATCGTGTGCTCAATCTTGCTGCAAATACGTTTAATGAGTCGTATACCTCTTATTTCCACAAATCGGTAGGTGGATATAGCCCTGCCAAGCTGCGTCGCTATCAGGATATTATAGACCACTATTTTGCAAAAGGTATTAATTTTGGCGTAATAAATATGCTTAATGTAAGATACCTTATAGTTCCTCAAGAGGGTGGAAATGAGGTTCAGCGTAACCCCGAGGCGATGGGTAACTGCTGGTTCGTCGATAGAGTAGAGTGGGTAGACAGTCCCGATGCCGAGATTGCTGCCATTGCCGATTTTAACCCATACGAGAAGGCTTTTGTCGATAAAGAGTGGCTATCGGTGGTGGGTAATGCAGATGCTTATAACAATGCTGTCGATAGCACTGCCTACATACGTATGACCGACTACAAAAATCCCGGAAATATCTTCTACGAGAGCTATTCGCCCAATGCGCAAATGGCGGTGTTCTCCGAGGTTTATTATAAGACCTGGAAGGCTTTCATCGATGGTAAGGAGGTTGAGCCTGTGCGTGCAAACTATATTTTGCGTGCACTGCCTGTGCCGGCCGGAAAGCATACGATAGAGTTCCGTTGTGTCGACGAACTGATGATTGAATCGGGTAAATGGTCGTTATATGGCTCTATCCTTGTGGGTATTGTTATTCTGCTCCTATCAGGTGCTATTATTTATAAAAAGGTAAAGAGTAGTGAAGCCTAAATTTTCAATTATAACCATTACCTACAACGCAGCGTCGGTTATTGAACCGACGCTGGCGAGTGTGGCTGCACAGACCTACAGGAATTTCGAATATCTGCTCATAGACGGTGGTTCGTCAGATGATACGGTGGCTAAGGCGCAAGCCTCGGGTATCGAGTTTGCGCATATTGTGTCGGAACGTGACAATGGCCTGTATGATGCAATGAATAAGGGTATAAAACTGGCTAAGGGAGATTACCTCTGTTTTCTTAATGCAGGTGATGCTTTTCACTCATCCGACACGCTCGATAAGATTGTGGCAGCAATTCCCGATGGTACTTCCTTGCCCGATATTCTCTATGGAGAGACTGCCGAAGTGGATGAGAATCGCAATTTTGTACGTATGCGTCGTCTGCAGGCTCCCGAGAAATTGCATTGGACGAGTTTCAAGCAGGGGATGTTGGTGTGCCATCAGGCTTTTTATGCGCGTCGCGACCTTGTACCGATGTATGATTTAAAGTATCGTCTCTCGGCCGATGTCGATTGGTGCATAAAGATTATGAAGCGTTCTGAAAATATGGTAAATGTAGGCTTCACTGTAGTTGATTATTTGCAAAATGGATTATCTTTGCAAAATCACAGGGCCTCGCTCATTGAGCGCTTTAAGATAATGTGCAAGCACTATGGAGTATTTTCTACCGTTGCTCACCATATTTGGTTTGTGCTTCGTGCTGTGATAAAAAAATAGAACTAACCTTTTAATTTAATAAGATATGTTTGCAAAAGAGACTTATATCAATCGCCGACGCGTGTTGAAAGAGAGCGTAGGCAGCGGACTGTTGCTGTTCTTGGGTAATACCGAGCTTGGTATGAATTATGCCGATAATATTTATCATTTCCGTCAGGATTCAACCTTCCTTTACTATTTTGCATCGGATTACTCGGGACTTGCTGCTATTATAGATATTGACGAGGACAAGGAGATCATCTTTGGCAACGAGCTTACCATCGATGATATTGTGTGGACAGGGGTACAGCCCACTATCAAGGAGAAGAGCGATAGAGTGGGAATTACACTAACGCGTCCTATGGCCGAGCTTGCTACCTATCTGAAGGCTGCGCAGGCAAAGGGACAGACAATTCATTTCCTTCCTCCCTATCGTGGCGAGCATCGTGTGTGGTTGCAGGAGTTATTAGGTATACATCCATCGGCACAGGATGCTGCTGTATCTATGAAATTTGTAAAGGCAGTAATTGCACAGCGTAACTACAAGAGCGACGAGGAGATTGCACAGATTGAGGAGGCTGTAAACGTATCGGTGGATATGCACTGCGCAGCAATGCGTGCTGTGCGTCCCGGCGTTACCGAGGCACAGATTGCTGCAATCGTGCAGGCCGAGGCTGCAAAGCACAATTTCGGACTATCGTTCCCCATTATCGCTACCATTAACGGACAGACGCTGCATAATCACGCTTACGGAACAACACCGCTAAAGGATGGACAGATGTTCCTGCTCGACTCGGGTTGCGAGAATGCAATGCACTATGCAGGTGACCTCACCACTACAATGCCTGTTGGAAAGAGTTTCACCACACAGCAGCGCGAGGTATGTAATATTCTGCGTCGCGGACATCTTGCTGCGCTTGCAGCGCTGCGTCCCGGAGTAGAGTATCGCGAGGTTCATCGCATCGTCCTCACCGAGATAGCAAAGGGTATGGTAGACCTTGGACTGA
Organism: Bacteroidaceae bacterium; assembly: GCA_017647725.1. GTDB lineage: Bacteria > Bacteroidota > Bacteroidia > Bacteroidales > Bacteroidaceae > HGM04593. The sequence continues at coordinate 1,616 of JAGCKB010000099.1, read as the reverse complement.
TGAAGGGCGACCCCGCCGAGGCTGCTGTTGCCGGTGCTGCTTGTATGTTTATGCCTCACGGATTGGGTCATATGATGGGACTTGATGTTCACGATATGGAGAATTTCGGCGAGTTGCACGTTGGATACGAGGAGGGACGTACAAAGAGTACTCTCTTTGGTTGGAAATCGCTGCGTCTTGCCAAGGCTCTTGAGCCGGGGTTTGTATTCACCGTTGAGCCTGGTATTTACTTTATCCCCGACCTTATGGACAAATGGCGTGCCGAGAAGCAGTTTACCGACTTTATCTGTTACGACAAACTCGATGCTTGGCGTAACTTCGGCGGTATTCGCAATGAGGAGGACTATCTTGTATTTGAAGGTGGCGCTCGTCGTTTGGGTAAGTATAAGCCAATGTCGCCCGAGGAGATTGAGGCCGAGCATAACAAATAAAATTTTTACACGTAATAACACGTAATAAAAGTAAGAGACAAAGAGGATGACCCGTTTATAACTTTGGGGTCATCCTCCTCTTTTCCAATAACAATGAGCAAAAAAACGAAATTCAGAAACCTATCATGGATAGCCGCACTGCTTGTGATTGCCGTTGCGGTGTTTATGTTTGTCTTTAATCCAAAGCCCGACTTTAACGGCGACAACTGTTACTATTTTGCCAATGCAACCTCGCTTGCCGATGGTAAGGGGTACTCCGATATATTTGGCGAGCCTACAAATAATTTTCCTCCGGGTTATCCGCTGTTGATGACTCCGCTGCGAATGGTAACCGATAGCATCGTAGCGCAGAAAGTGCTTAATCTGTGTTTCCTTTTTACTGCGGTTGTAATGCTCTATTTGCTTCTTGTGGGACAGGGCTTCAAGCGCTCTCTTGCTTTTCTTGCAGGTGCAGCTGTGCTTGTTACACCTCATATATTGGAGTTTTCGACAATTATGATGAGCGAGGCCTCGTGCATACTGTTTATCATTCTTTCGCTGTGGTTGTATGTGCATCTGCCCGATGAAGAGGCTCGGGTGTGGCGCTCAAAGCATTTTTATATTTTTCTCCTTGTGCTGGTTTTTGTCTACCACATACGCTCGCAGGCTATTGCAGTGGTTGCGGCCTTTATTGGCGCTATGCTCTTGGAGCGCCGATGGCGCACAGCGGCAGTTACAATCGTCGTTTTTGTGGCAGGCTCTCTACCCTGGATTTTCCGTAACGCTCTTTTGGGGGTAGAGCAGTCGCGTTATGTCTCGCAGATAGACTTTTCCAAGTTTTTTGATACAGCGTATATGCTACTCTTCAAGTCACTGCCCGAGAGCATCATACCTTTTATAAATATAAACTATAAAGAGGAGTTGTCGGTTGCGCTGTTTCTGTTTGCACTTCTTTGGCTGGGTGTAATCATTTATGGCTTTTGCCGGATGGGTCGCTTGCGCATCCCCTTATTATTGATGTTTTTTGCGACAATAATAATAATATCGTCGCTGGATACTCCCAGTAGCTATCGCTATCTTATAATCCTTTTTCCGCTTTTGACAGCTGCACTGTTCGTTGGTCTTTGGTCTATTGGTACGTTGGCGATGAAGCCTGTTAAGAGGGGGTTCCCTGTGTGGATTTTGTCGCTGTTGTTTGTTCCTATG
>JAGCKB010000098.1 GCA_017647725.1 Bacteroidaceae bacterium | reverse complement strand
ATGTTTATTTATATTTTAAGGGCGCATAGCGGGCTATGTAACCGCAAAAAAGAAACAAACAGGCATTTTTGAATATAAAAAACGACGAAACCGTCAGCTTCTATATGAATATTTTTTTTAGAAATTTAAACAGCTTCTAATAGTAATAAAATAATAAATCCTACTACGTTTCATTGTAAACAGTAGTAGGATTTATTTATCATCAGAGAATTATAATTAATCTTTAGCCTCACGCTTGATGGCTCTGACAACCGGTTTGAAGGTTCCAATACCCGGGATGGTAATCTCTCTTTTTACTCCTGCGTGAACCTCATAGCCACCTATTTTAGAAACACTGTCACCTGAACCGAATGTACCCTTCATGAACTCGTCATCGTACTCAGGGAAATATTTAACACATTGGTTCATCCTTTCTTGAATTTTCTCGGCCGAATATGCAGTTTTCATTTCAGAATTATCACCTAAAGCCATTCTCTTTTGCTTTGCCTCGGCATAAAGGTCATACGCAACGCAGAAAGAGAGTCCTACCTTCTTTGATGCTCCAAAAGCCAAGTCGGCCTTGTAATAGTATGCATCAGAGAATTCGGGGCAAGCCTGAATAGCCTTCTCAATATACGGATATCTTTGTCTTATAGAACCCTTAAGATTTGTATAAGCAACATACACATCAATATACATACGTGCCTGCTCATATCCACTCAAATCAAAGAATTCGGGCTCAACAAATGCTTTCTGCGAATATGAAACTACGTCGTTATATTTTTTCAGTCTCTGAGCACGGCTGATAATATTTGACATCAGGTCGAAAGAGGGTTCTCTTTCGTTCTTGTTTTTAAGCGCATCGTAATATAGCTCCGTTGCAGCCGCATTATCACGACTTGTGGCAAAGGTCTTATTACCGAGAATTACATCCACTATATCGTCACCCTCGGTATTCCAACGTCTTCTGTAAATCTCGACCAAACGGTCTACGTCTCCCTCATCTACAACCCACGCAGACATAAAAGAAAAACGTTCATTTATAGCACGCTGGAAGTTTACCGCATTTATACCTCTATTCGCTTGCATCTGCTCGGGTGTTAACGCAGCTAATACTCTTCGAGCTTTTTCAAGTGTCAGAGTTGTATCGGCATAGAATGCGCTTTTTGCACCTTGAAGACCTACTCGAGCCGAGTCCATACGAAACTTGAAGAACATTGCCTGTGTATATACATCTACATCCTTCATCTCGACAAAATCATCATCCGAGGTTACGATATCACGAGACATATTGTACAGTCTCACATTCATTGTTTTATCGCGGAAGAGCTCTTCGTCCCATTTTATAGAGTCCTTCTGACCATTCTGCTCGATATAACTGATCCAGTTGGTATTATTGACAAGTTTTCTATTGTTATTATCTGCTACAGGGCTTCTGAACACAGTGTCCATCTGCCAGTTTGTTCTAAAATACTCTATCTGCTGTGCACGTAATTTTGCGACTGTAAGAGTATCTTCTCCTGCTATCTGCGCATTGAGCGAGTCGATATTAATTATGGCAAGCTCGAACAGGTCCATCAACTCCTCGGAATAGAGTTTTAGACGGTCGTAACGTTTCTGTATAGTATCGGCAGCTATAGAGGCATTAAGAATAGCAATACCATCGAGATACTGTACAAGATATCTGTCGGGACGAGCACAGAAAGCCTTTCTCCAGTGGCTGTAGGCGCGGCTGTAATTCTCGGCCGAAATATCATTTCCAAGTTCTCTCTTATAAAGCGAAATAAGCGCATCACGCGACTTAACAGTCATTGTCTCACCCAAACGAAGATGTTTGATGTTGTCTACTACAATTGTATCCAACGTCACATCCGCATTGGAAATTGTAACGTTAATATCGTCAAATTTGTAATCGAGGTATTTAGGACGAAGAATATAGTTACCCAATAGCAATGAATCGGAGAAATTACCATCGTTATCGCTATAGATAATCTTATTTAGAGTATCGGAAACAGCGCTTATTTGCAACTCGGCAAGAGCCAAAGGCGACTTTGCCAAATTGCATATATGAAGAGTAACATATCTCTTACCCTTAGCACCTAGAACCTCCAACTCCTTAAGATGCTTTGAATCGAACTCAAGTTTATTCTTGCTTATCTCGGTTGTTTTTCCGGCCTTAACCTTTACATCTATAGGCTTTATTTTCTCCTCTTGATACGATACATATAGGTCATACTCGCCCTCTAACAACTCAATAGAGAAAGCTCCATCGCCCTGAGATGTTGTGAGAATAGTATCCGACTCCGATACAAACTCGAGCTTCGCATTCACAATAGCTTCACCCTTATTGTAGGAGACAACGCCTGTCACAGTACCATACTTCTTACCATCAGTCAAGATGCGCTTTTGAGGTTCCAACGCTTTCATTGTTGAGTCGGAAGCCTCTACAGCTTGAACATCGATACTTCTTACAATAGTATCTGCTACCTCAACGCCAAGCCAATTGGGCGCTGTTGTGGGGTGAGACATCGCCCCGGCAACAGGTGCCATAAAAAATGATAATGCAAGAACTGCAAATATATTATTTCTCTTCATAGTCTTTGTATTACTTTATGTTATATGAAACACCGAAACGGAAGCCCAATGTGCGTACGGGATTGTAGTCTACAGCATACTCCGTAATAAACTTATTGCTGTGGAAGCGTAAATCGGCCTCACCAAAGAGATTCCAATCCTTGTTGATAGAGTACTTGGCATTAAATGCAGTGTGCAAACCGATATTCATATCCTCGGGCTTATTGTTACCGAACTTAACACCCTCTAACTCGGGCTTAGACTCACCGCTATGCAAGCCGGTACTCAAACCGGTACATTTGCTTACTATAGGACCAACATACAATGCTGTATTCCAACGACGCTCGCTGTCGTAACCGTATATGATATTACTCATATCGAACTTGACATCTACAATACCACTTAGGAATGTATAATCTCTATCGAAGAGAGCTTTAATCTTATTAGCTGTAAATGTTCCTCGTTGGGTAAATGTAAACTTCTCAACATCGAGCATAGCACGGAAACCGATGTTCTTGTAGGGCTGATACTCGGCACCAAAAGCTACCGAATAATCCATTGACAACTCCTTACCATATGTCTCGCGGTTGAACATATACTCGGGACCCGCCATAGCAAATACAGATACCTTGGGCTCGAACTCGTCATCGGGTCTGATTAACGAACCGGCACCACAGTTGTAGGGCGAGCCAAACTCAACACCTGCCGAGAGAGTGAAACGGGTTACCAAGTGATTATAATGCTCAGTACCTGCGTATGCATCATCCTTGAAGTGCGCGTATGTCAAGCGAGGCTCAACAAAGAGGTTCTTTCCCTCTCTTCCGTGATACTTAAAGCGCAGACCACCTGTGAAACCGCCATAACCTGTAGATGTCTGGTCATCTACTGTGTTTCTGTATCTCCATACATTACCAAGTTCTGCACCCGCAAGAGCTGTCAGTGAGAAACCGCGACCGGTATTCTCGTTCAATGCTCTAAGAGCGTTTATCATAAGCTCGGCACGACCAAAGGCCCACTGCTGCTTGGGATATTTCTCGGCTGCAGTGGTGTACCAAGCACCTGCCGACCATCCGCCCGAGAGCTGATAACCGAAGTACTTAGAGAACCAGTGACCATAACCCAATGTAAGAGCAGGACCAACTGTATTCTTGAAGTCCATTGCAGCATACGTACTTTGTATACCGCCCGAGATAAAGAAGTAACTAGGCGCAAAAGGCATATCAATATCATCGGCACGCAGTACCTCATTAGCATCAAGTGAGTAGCTTGCTCCCAAACGGAAAGCCAAGGTACGAACAGGATTAAAGTCTACTGCATAATCATAGATAAAATCGTTACCATATACTCGTAAGTCAGCCTCACCAAAGACGTCCCAATTCTCGCTCACACGATATGAGGTATTGAAAGCAAGGTGTCCACCCAAGAAGTTCTTTTTTGGAGTAGACTTATCAAAATTGATATTCTTAACAGGCTTGGGGCCATCTTTCAACTCACCACTCATATTATCGTAACGGCTAAGAACCGCACCAAGATAGAGGGCGCTGTTCCAACGGCGCTGTGAATCGTAGCCATAGAACATATTAGAGAGGTCTAATTTTGCATCTACAATAGCACTTAGAATGTTATAATTCTTTCGCCAGATGCCATTCGCTGCAACCTCAGCACCATCCACCATAGCTTTATACGATAGTCTCTTATTAAATGCATAAGTTGAGTAATCGAACATAGCACGAGCACCAAAGAGTTTATAGGGTTGATACTCGATTCCAATAGCATACGAACCATTCAAGTTGGTACCTGCATCATACGACTCGCGGTTGAACACATAGTTAGGACCAAGGGCGGCAAACACCGATGTCTTGGGTACAAACTCATCCTCGGGTTCAGGTTTATAGAGCGAACCTGCACCACCATAATAGGGCGAGCCAAGCTCAACACCGGCCGAGAGAGTGAAACGAGTTACCAAATGATCATAGTGTTTTGTTCCGGCGTACGCATCATCGTTGAAGTTTGCGTATGTCAAACGAGGCTCGATGTAAAGGTTCTTACCCTCTGTTGAATGGTATTTAAAGCGCAAACCACCAGTGAAACCTTGATAGAAAGCCGATGTCTGATCATCAACTGTATTTCTATATCTCCAAACGTTACCAAACTCCATACCACCAAGGGCAGCGATAGAGAAACCGCGACCGGTATTCTCATTCAATACTCTAAGTGCATTTATCATAAGCTCGGCACGACCAAAGGCCCATTGCTGCTTGGGAATTTTATTGTTTGATGTCACATACCAACCACCCGACGACCATCCGCCAGAAAGCTGATAACCGAGGTACTTAGATAACCAGTGACCATAACCCAATGTAAGAGCAGGACCGACTGTCTTATCGAATGTCATTGCCGCATATACACTCTGAATACCGCCCGAGATAAAGAAATAGTTGGGCGAGAAAGGCATATCCTCGTTATCGGTAATGGTATTATAGAAGTTGGCAATGGCATTTCCAGTGCTTATACCCGCTGTACGCATTGCGTTGTAAACATCGTTTGCTTCGAGTGAATAGCTCGAACCCAAACGGAATGACATTGTACGTACCGGATTATAATCAAGATTATTATTTGCCAAGAATTCATTGCCATAGATACGCATATCGACCTCACCGAAGAGTTTCCAATAGTCATTCAAGCGGTAAGATGTATTAAAGGCTACGTGTCCGCCAACGTGAAGCTTATCATCAGCTGAAACATTGAGTTCACTACCGTCAGCAGGGGCAGGACCATCGAGATGCTCGGCACTCTCGTCTACCATTTTGCTGAAAACTGCACCAAGATAAAGAGCACTGTTCCAACGACGTTCATAGTTATGTCCATAGAGCATATTGGTAAGGTCGAACTTGGCATCGATAATACCACTCAACACATCATACTGTCTCTTCTGTATACCGGTACGCTGTGCGAGAGCACCATTAACATCGGTGTTATAGGTATAGGGCAGATTAAAGCTATATGTCGAATAGTCGGCCATTACACGTGCGCCAAAGAGGCGGAAAGGCTGGAACTCAAGACCTAAAGCGTATGAACCATTTACATTTGTTCCACCACTGAAGGCATCACGATTAAACACGTAGTTGGGACCTAACATAGCCAAAACCGAAAATTTCGGTTCGAAGCCATCATTTACTTTTGAAAGACCACCCAGACCATCAATAGCAGGATTGCCATACTCCATACCAAGAGCAATACTGTAGCGAGTATCGTATCTGCGATAATCCACATCGGCATAGTGTCCCTCTCCCTCTGCTGCATAATCGACAAAGGTTACACGAGGCTCAAAATAGAAAGCCTTGCCCTCGGAATGATAATATTTCATTCTCAATGCAGCTGTGAGTCCATCGTAATTATCGGTGTACTGGTTGTAAGTATCTGTACTATACTTCCATAGTTTACCGAACTCATAACCTCTCATTACATCGAGAGCAAATCCCTGCATCTTCTTATCCTTGAGCGCCGAGAAGATGTTATATACAGCCTCGGCGCGACCAAAGAGGTACTGCGACTTGGGGTAACGGGTATATAATAGATTGCCATCGGCATCATACGAAGTTATTCTCTGCCATCCTCCTGCCGACCATCCGGCGCTGAACTGCATAGCAAATTTGGGAGCTAACCAACGTCCGTAACCTACAGCCAGAGTAGGTGCAAGTGTATTAACAAAATCTACATCGGCATTCAAGCTCTGCAAACCGGTAGTAACAAACATATAGTTACGTGAGAATGGGATAGTATCCATCACACCATTCAACTCATTGTCGAATGTGTAGTTAACAGCGGCACGAGCACCGTAAGAGACATTATATTTTGAGTACCAGAAACCCTCTCCGGCACCATTATAGCCTTCGCCACCGATATTTACGTATGGCTCAATAGCTAACTTAATTTTGTTTCCTAAGCGGATATCACCCTTCATACCCAATGTAAGATAGGGAGCCGACTCGGTCTGACCATAAACCTTACCGAACTGGTAACCGGCACCTATCATCGAAGATAGTTCAAGCGCACGATAAGGATTATAACCCAAATAGTATCTTGTAAAGTTAAAATAGTGATTCAACTGCAAAGCATAACGATAGAAGTAAGCATCATCGCTCTTCATTTCGCTCTTGCCATACAGGAAGTTCAAGCTCAGAGCATTGGTCTTGTTAAGTTCCTTACCAATGCTAAGACCCCACATCAATGCAGGATTGTAATCATAATCATATCGGGGAGCCATAACGTCAACTCCCATAGATGTTCCAAAAGATAGATGCGAGAAGATACCTCTATTTGAGTAAGGCACAACATCGCCATATCTATAACGTCCCTGCTGAAGCATATCAAGGACATTATGACCATACTCGGTGGCTTTGAATACCTTGCGCAACTTAGAAGTGTCACTCTCGACAGAGGCTACCCTATCGAATGTCGTAGAACCGTATGCCCCACTGAATGGTGTTACCATTACCACACAGCAGAAAAGCAAAACATATCTAATAAACAATTTCTTCATATACTATTTTAATCTTTACGATTATACGAGTTTCTTACTTATAATTCTTTCTCAAAGCCTTAACCTCTTGCAGGGCCTGTATATAAATTGCATCGTTCTTACCCTCGAAAGCCTCGCTGTACGAGCGTCGTATCGCTTTAAGTTTGTTAAAGAGCAATTGATTCTCGGCATCATTCTTCACAAGCATCTTCTTCTGGAGTCCTTTCATACGCACAGCCGCCACATTGTAATAGTTGTCGTCCAAAAGGAATGCCTTATACATAGCCAAGCGAGCCTTCAAGGTATCGGTTTCATCTATTGCCTCCTTGTAACAGCGGAATGCAATATCGTCAAGGGTAGAGACTACTGAATCCAAAGCCGTTGTTTTCTCTCGCTCCCATCTTTCAAGAGCCTTATCTACCATTTCCACGCCTGCAACGCGGCTTAAGAAATCCTGGTCGTTACTTGCTGTGTATATCATACTTATATCGCCATGGAACGATTTCGCCAAACGGCTATAAGCCGAATCTATAGGGTTGTGCTCTCTATCAGCCTCATACTTTCTCATGTTGATTATTGCTCTGAGATAGTTCGATTCAGGACAAGTATCGGGCAGAGCTCTTGCTGCTGAGTAGGCAATATCCAACTCCTTACCGCCTCTTACCTGCGGGTCATCCATTGCAAGATTCATAATAACCCTATTCTTATTTGATGTTGACGCAACAATCTCACGCAGACGAACGCTCTCGGGGTCGCTACCTGCGTAATTTCCAATGTAACAGTTGGCAACAGCAAGCAGACGGTCGTAAGCAAGCTTCTCGCCTCTACGTGTAATCACATCATTATACTTTACCATCTGACCTTTCAGAATCTCTACTAGCTCGTAAAGATACTGCGACCAATAAGACTCGGGTGTTTTAAGAGTCATAATCAGCTGGTTGGCAACCATATCAATCTGATTAAGATACAATATATTATCTTTATCATTGAATTTCTCGCTCTTCTTATCGGACAAGATGATACGCTGACCCTTATAATACTTCTTTATCTTATCGGGCTCTTTGTAATTTCTTTGGAATGTGATAACATTATTGCCCTCATCAGTTATAAAGAGAGGATACTCCTCGCCCAAAAGGTTATAAGTTGCTCCATTGACAGCATTTCTATTTAGGAGAGAAATCATATTTTTATAGTCGGCTGCCGAAATTCGTACGGTATGCTTCTCCTTTGTTTTACTTTTGTAAACCTCAAGCTCGGCCTTATACTCATTTTCTCCATTGGGTACAAAAACCTTAGCAACATCCTCTTTATTAACGTCGTAGTATACTACATCCACGCGACCGGGAATAGGAACACTACTATCATTCTCTACTGTAATGATAGCATTCTTCATATCGAGGAAAGGCGCCAATATCGAATGGTCGTATATACCATTGGCAATATTTCCGGCAGCATAATGCGCAGCTGCGTATGCCCAATAACCATCGTGGTTCTTATATTTACCGGGGTAACGAGTCTTCTCGTAGGCCAATTTTGCCGCCTGCTGATGCTCCATAGGATTGGTCAATCTGTTCAGAAGGACCCAATACTCGGCACGAGTAAATGAACCATGCAAGCCATCGCGATATTTCTCGATAATCTTGTGGTCGGGCAACTGACCTATGGTTGTTCCCTCGAGACGGAACTTAACGGTACGCAATGGAGCAAGATATGTATCCTTAAACTCAGTAGTATAGTAATCTTTATTGTTTTGAATCTCTGTACTTTGTTTTTGTAGTTGGCCGGGATAGCGGTCTATTACCGACTGTATATAGTCGGCAGCATCGTACTTGCCGTCGCGACGTAAAAGACTTACTACAGAGTCCCAAGGTGCCACATCCGAACTAACACTGATGCGCGCTCTTGTATTGATAAGACCCTTAGCAGTCTCGGCACGTCTGCGAGCCAGTTCTTTATTGCCTTCTACATTACCCTCGGGCGATGAGTAAGCCACAATACTTACTGTTTGCAGATTTCGAGACTCATCATTTCTATAAGCACGGAAGATGGTGTCCAAACGTACAATCTCGACCTCATTCAAACTGTCATTGGGGATAAGTCTGGGACTGTTAAACTCGAACTGCAAACGCACCTCGGTACTATCACCAAACTCCTCGGAACGCATAATCAGGTGAAACTCCTCGGCATCGGGCAGGAACTCGGTAAAGGTAAAGTCCAAGAACTTAAAGGGGCTCTTGCGCTCACCACCATCTTTCTCGGGGAAGTCCTGCAACACTCTATTATAGTCCTCGACAAACAGCTGCAATCCCTGAGGATAGGGGTGCGCAGTGTTAGGATCGTGTCCGCGAAGTTCCTCGTATGCGTGAACGTATATTGTATCAAATGTCGGTGAAATTCTGATACTTGTACGTATTGAGTCGGTAAGCAGTTTTGTCAAAGCGATACTGCTTGGTGCCTCGTGAGAAAAGAGATATGTCCTATATATCGACTGCAAAGAGTCGCTACTTGTCTTGTTATCAAGAAGCGATACCCAGGCATCGCGCGAAAAGGCATTCTTATCATCGGGGAATACACGCAACAGGTCATCATTGTCATTGGGTACGACAGAGGTGTTTCTGAGTCTATCGCACACAACGACCCACAGAGAATCGAGACGCTGAACATTCAACTTGGCATACTTATAGTACTTTGCAGTATCGGAGTATGCATATAGTTTATCGTTCTTCATCTTGTAGTCCATAGCTCTATCCTGTGTGAGAGCATACTCGGCACAGTCGAGATAGACAGGTTTTCCGTATGCAAAAACAGTGTCACTGTTTGCATCAGATATATCAATGCGGTCGTACCACACAGGCTGAGCGACAATGCGTTGGTTTGGTCTTAGCTTATATGGAAAAACAAAATTTTTGTTCATTATAAGAACACCGGGTTTCTCGGCTGGTCTGTCATCGATAACCAAGTCATCGGTTTGTTCCTGTTTCTCGAATGTCTGAATCAGGTTCTTCCAGATATGCAGTCTCATAGTCCTAGAAGTAAAATAACCTCCTTTTTTGACCTTTTCTTCCTGACCATTCTCATTAATCTCGGTACCAAACAGAGCATCGTAATCACAGAACACAACAAAAGATGATGCACCTGAGAGCACATTTATAGTATACTCCATTTTTTTACCAAGCACTGTACTCGAGGTATCGTTTCTCTCGGCATATTTCTCGCGCTGCAAATAGTCGCTTTCAACAACCTCGCTGACACGATTTTCATCGAACAGGTCTATCTCCTCAAGGAAAGTACCACCCCTCATTTTTGCACTGAAACCATGTTCATCCAAGAATTTCAGTGCATCCCTACCGTTCTGCTGCGGAGAGAAAGTATATAGTTTTAATTTTCTCTTTGCTATCTCATAATGCTCTTGTCCTGCCTCTAAACCAAATTCAAATACAACGGTAACTTTAACCTTGGTACTATCGGCCCCCTGTGCCGCCACATTAAGCGACAACAGCGCAAGAAGAAGCAACGTAAAATATCTAAATATACGCATATATATAGTAATTACTCTTTTCTACAATCTATTATCTTATCACATACACAAGAGAGACCTCGAGTCGAGGTGTAAGGATTGCACCGTATGCATTGGCCTTCTCGCCATAGAAATATCCATCGGCAGGTTTATACTCCTTATGCTTGTAATATTTAAGGTCGGTTCCACCTGAAACCTCTATATTGAAACGTTGTGAGAGGTTAAACGAATAACCCACTTCGAGACCTCCCGAAACAGCATTACCCTGATACTTTGTTTTACTCCAAAAGATATCATAGTTCACAAACTGTGCATTTGCACCCAGAAAGAACTGAGCAAAGGGACGTCCACTAATCCAATAACGGAAACGTGGTGAGAAACCTATCATCTCAACATCTTTGCCCCAAGGGTTTGTAGCACCAAATATTTGAACACCAAGGGTGTGTTTGGAACCAACAACAAGGTCGACACCTAAGTTTGGAATCATAGCAATGTCTTTTACTGCATCGCTCTTAACTGCAATCATCTGAGCACTTGCACAAAGAGAGAATAGCATAAAGACTCCTATTATAAGACTTCTTTTCATAGCGTTTTAACTTCTTGTTATATTACAACTTAGGCAACTATCACATTTTAAACCATCGTGCACCGGTTGTCGATTCAGCCGATACATCTACTCCATTCTCGGTTATAACTATAGGAGCATCAATATCAAATTTTCTATCAGCGCCACTGAGTAATGCCTCAAGACCGGGAATGTAGTTATAGAGGTTTGTTGCAACTTTATAAACCTTGGTACTACCCGCACCATTGGTTACCGAAATAGCCAATGTCAGAATACCGGCACCATTTATACTCTCGCTATTGGCAGCACGCAAAAGACCGGCTACCGCTGCTCTACCACTATACTTCGATGCACCCGAGGAGTTAACATCAAAAAGTACAGCTGCTGTTGAATCGGCAAGAGGTTTCTCGCTTGTAAGATTATATCTATAAGGAATACCCGACAGATGAGCAACAATATTATCTACTGTTACCCCCTGAGCCGAAATATAGAAATTGAAATCAAAATTGGTAAGAACACTCTTTGGTGCAAACTCAATAGAATTAACACCGCTTGAGATATTCATCACGTCGGTATACTGTGAGTAAATGGGATTGAACATATCACCGTTGAGAACATAGTTATATCCCATATTCTCAAATGCAGCTATCTCCTTACCATAGGCATCCTGTAGCAAAGCACTGTTCAGTTTGTAAGGCTTATACTGTATATAGATAGCACCGGAACCATACTTCATAGATGCCGCATTGAATACATTTTTATATGAGAATCCCAAGTTATTTGCATCGTAGCTTACTGTGAGGAAACGCAACTCGCCCGCTTTCACCTTGAGTGTATCTTTCAGCACAGTACTGTCGGGCGCGTTGTTGATATAACGTCCATTTGCACCATCGGGAGTACATATATAAGCACAGCCCCAAGCACTCATACCACGATAGGCAAGTACAACCATTGAATCTTTGGCCTCAATGCCATTCCAGTCGTAACCAAGCTCAACAATACCCAAGTGAGGATGCTCCTCATTTGTACATAGGTCAACATCGGTACAAGCAGCAAATGAGAGAGATGCAACTATGCCAAACGCAATATTTCTTAATATCTTATTCATATTTACTCCTCCTCGCTATTGTTGTTATTATCCTGTACCTCAGCATCGGTCTGCTCCTCGGTATTCTGTTTATCCTCTTCTGTTGCCTCAACTACATTCTCCTGCTGCAGTTCTTGAACCTGTTCTTCGGCCTGCTCAGCGGCTTTCTTTGCTGCTTTTTCGGCATCTTCGCGAGCCTGTTTTGCAGCCTTATCTGCGGCCTTGCGAGCTTTCTCTGCTGCTTTATCAGCATCCTTGCGGGCCTTTTCTGCGGCCTTTTCTGCAGCCTTACGGGCCTTTTCATCTGCTTTGGCCTTTGCTTTATCAGCCTTTTGAGCACCCTTGTCCACCTTTTTATTCGACTCGTTCTGGCCAAGGTCAACTGCTATACCGTATTTCTCCTCAATGGTCTCAATCTTACCAAGATTGGTCGACTCTACCACACCGTTTATAGAGAGTGTGAAATCGGGCATAGACTTAATAGAGAATTTATTTACACCCTTTATCATACGAGCTATACCACCACTTTTACCCTCGGTTCTGAATGAAGAAACCTGCAACGAGTCACTCTTCGCATCGGCCGCTTTGGTCTCTTCTTTTTTCGTTTGTACAAATACAGCCTCGTTATGACGTTTAACCGAGTTCTCATTAATGCCTCCTACAGTCTTTAACAGATACTCATAATAAGATTTTTTCTCGGTTCTTAAAGTATCATCTTGCGAGAAGAGAGAGTTAAAATCTCTTACCATCTGAACATTGACAGGCTCAGCAGGTGTTCTACCGGCAAAATCATCTATTGCACGATAACTCCTGAATATATTTGTCAAGTAATCGATATCAAGCTCCTCAATTGAATTTATCTCTTTATTTTGGATTAATTCATTGGAACCGAAATCGAGGAATTTTGTAGGAACCTGAACATAGTCGAAGACAGGCGCCTTCTCGATAAGAAGGTCGGCCGAGTCGGCATTCTCGTGCTTCAATATTGCTCTGTTATACTCCTTTATCTTCTTATTATAAGCAAACACCTCTCTATTGAACTCGGTATATGCTCTCTTCAAAGAGTCGGGTAATACAAATTTTTTGGCCGACTTTACATATTCGCGTCTTAAAGCATAGTTGAATCTCTCTTTTAACAACTCCTCGTAGTCGACATCGTACACCTGATTCTTTATAGGGTCGAAACGATAAACGAGTGAGAGATGAACATCGGAAATCATAGGTAGGATTTTTGCATCCTCACTACCCTCGTTAGTGTAACACTTATCTTCGTTGTTGTATCCAAACTTGTCATACTCGACACTTGCCACTCCAAGAGCTGTTCCTAACTCAAGGTCAATGGAGTTTCCATTTTTGTAAAGATAGAGTGGTGTTGTGTAACCAAAGGCAACACCGGCACCGATAGCCGAGCCTTGATAACCCGTATCACCGAATTTAACGCTGTACTTATCATACGCAGCATAAGGACCCACATAGTATGCCCTATGAGTCCTTGGATTTTGCGTTGCAGTTACAATACCGCGCTTAGCCTTCAAACGGTTGAAGAATCCTCTTGTATCGCGCACCCTTGCCTTCTCCCAATTTTCATTATTATCGGGATTCTCAAGCAAAAGAGTCTTATTATCCAGAAGCGCTATAATCTTATACTTACCGACCTCTATATCTTCATTGGTTACGGTATTAAGTTCTATCAGTTTGCCATTGCTTGTAGTAACAACAACCTTATATCCCTTATAACCCTTCTTTTCAAAAGCTATCAGCAACGAATCATTGGGTGTAGAATTTTTAAACTCGATATTGCACAGGTTATCGACAACATCATCCTCCTTAACCTCGGCAGCCTTGTCGCCCACCAATTCAAGAGTTTTCCAATTGCAAGTAGCTATAGCATCCTCGGTATAAAAAGATTTATCGCCATCGGTCTGATAGATACCCATCTTTACAATCGCCTCTTTAGGCTCGGGACCCAAATCACCCATTCGACGTGTTCTGAAGTACCAACGCAACTCGGCTCTTGCACCGGCTACATTATATAAATAGCGTGAATCGTACTTCTGATTCATCTGCCAGTTATACTTACCCGATACAAGAAGCGATATTTTCTTATGCTTGTTATGCACAAGGTCATACTCCAAACCTATATTAGGAGTCATAAGCACCCAACCAAGAGTATTGGTATGAATACTTATTCTATCCTTAAACGTAACCGACGCAGCAGTATCAACCTCCTCTGCCTCTACCGACGCAAAAGAGGGAGTGCAGAACAGCACAGCCAATGATAAATATAGATATTTCAGCATCTTAGATTCTTTTGTTTTAAGCTGTTAGGATTAGTTCAGAAAACACTAAATCCCACTTTTTAAATTTAGGAGTGCAAAATTACTACATTTTATATTAAAGAGCAAATTTTGTATCCTATTTGTACAAACCCACCTATATAATATAAGGTATAGGTAACATAAAGCGATTTAGAGACTACAGCTGCAAGCAACTGTAATCACTAAACCATTTCTATAGTTTTATATCAATTAGTTATTCCAGATATTATTCCAGTCGCCGTGATCCTGGCGCTTGATTTCGTCTGCACTACCGTGGTCTCCCTGACCGGGAGCCATTCCTGCCGACTGCGCAACAATACTCTCTACAACCATAGTAGTCTCAATAACCTCGGGAGCTTGATATGTCTTTTTCATAATTGTCTGAATTTTAAAATGTGAAAAATAATTTTATTAAACAGATTGTAAATGTCTATGGTTGCAGGTTATTACTTAACAAGCACCTTTTTACCGTTTACAATATATATACCGGTTGTAGGATTCTCTACACGACGGCCGCTAAGGTCGTAGTAAGCACCATCCTCGGCAGCAGAAGAGATATTACCATCTTTGTCGATAATAATCTCGGTAATAGAGGTTGTACCATCCATATCTACGAACTCAACACTGAGTGAGCGCTCGGGAGCATAAGAGTTTACAGTGTTACTGCTGTTATAAACCTCGTTATAAGGAGTTCCTTTGAAGAATACACGATAAGGAGATACTGTTACCGATTTAGCATAGTTCTTGAACTTTCCGAAACCGTTACCATCCTTACCCTCCGAGGTTGTATAAACCCACAGTGTAGATGCTTCGTCAGCATTTTTGTTGTACTCGGTTTTACTCTGATATACACCACACATTGTCCAACCATCGGCCGAGTATTCGTACATATCCTCGAAATTGCCCAATGTAACATCGTTGGCAGTTGGAGTCCAAGACGTTTTCGAATCATTCTTATAAATATAAGGAGTATTAGCCTGAACCGCATTACCATTATCAGCAAATGTCAACACCTTATTATCGTAGCTTGCTAATTTATACAGTTTAAATCCGGAAGGAGCTGTAGCAGCAAAAGGTAGAATCAATGTTCCGGTTGCACCTGCCGCAAATGTACGATTAAGAGTAACTTTATCAAAAGTATTAACATTTGCTGCAAGGTCTACTTTATCGGTCAGTTGAAGATTCAATGTAGCATCCTCCGAAATACCTGAAGTTCCCGAGATTTTCGCATTAGAATTGAAAGTATACTTGCTTGCTGCGTTTTGATAGAAAGCATTATTTGCTATTTCGGTAATACCACTTTCCACACGAACCTCATTAACACCAAAATAAGAGCAAGATTCACGCAATGTAGCACTATAGGCCAACGTACCACTACCGGCAATAGTCAATACCTTATTCGAAATAGACCAAGAAATACTACCAATGGTACCAGAAGAGGGCATATCACCTGTTTGTACAACTGTGAAATATCCACTCCACGCAGAATAGGCATCTACAGTAGCAGGAGTATTGTTAGGAAGAGCAAGTTTAGCTATCTTGCGATTTACATTAAACGAATTATTCGACAAGGCAGGAGCAGTAGCGCTCAACGATTTAACACCTGAAATAGATGTACTTGCATAAAACGCATAAGCACCTATTCTCTTAACTGTCTCGGGAACCACAACTGTCGAGCCAGATTTATTGCAAGCCAACAGCAACTTGGAACGATCGGAAGACAAAAGCGCACCATTTTCCGAAACAAGCGCAGTTGCGTTCTCTACCGATATAGTAGATATTGAAATCATAATCCTAGGATTATCAGCTATACCCTCCAAATCACCATCTTCAGTTATCGCCTTATCAGACTTTGCAGTAAACACTCCATTAAGCAAAGTCCAAAGAATCTCATTTGAAGCATTCGCCTTAAAATATCCTGTAAAAATTGAGGAAAGAACACTACTTGAAGGCGAACGATAGAAAGCAATATCTTCTATTGCCACACCATTAAACACATCATAAATAGTCCAATCATCAAATATAGACGAATTTCCAGAATAGAACACGCTTTTAATATCAAAACAATTCTTAAAAGCATTTGCACCAATCGAAGTTACACCTTCTCCAATAACTACTGTTGAGAAATTTGTTCCCCAATGCGCCTCGCCATCATTTATAGCACCATTACCTGTAATTGTCAACACACGATTCTCAACTTCCCAACTGAGACCGTTCTCAGTTGTACCACTTTGTGCATTTGCACTCACTGCAATGCACATAACAAACATAAATAAAGATAAAAATTTCTTCATTAGATTGATATTTTTAGATTATTTCCTATTAATTTCGAACGATAGAATTATAGTTTTTTCATTGTCAAAAGCCACATTTAGCTTTAAGCGGTGCAAATTTACAACTTTTTTACAAGACTAAAAAACAATTTAACACATCATTTTACAATAAGTTATATTTTTTTGGTCAATATAAGCCTGAGCACACTTAGGGGCTCTTCACAAACCATTAAATGGGGTACAGAAGATTTTAACATTTTGCAAAGCAGCTATAACAATAAATCCGTAAAAAGCCTGTTACTTTTTTTAGAATAATATATTTGCTTTATACACGGGTTGCCTTCCTCTTTTTATGCTCTCGATTGTCTGCTTTTCCCCCTTTTCAGCAAGTATTTCAAGGTCACTATTCGCCATTGAGAATAGGAACGATATCCTAAGAAAGCCTATAAAATTTCAAGGAGATAAATTTAAAAGAGCCTCTATGAGATTGCACCCCAGTTCCAATTGTTATTACGTTTTATGATGCGCAAGCGCTCCCACACCACAGCATAGTAGGGATTATTACACTCGGGGTCAGCCTCTATCACCTCGCGTGCCACATCGCGGACATATTGCAGCAACTGTTCGTCACGT
>JAGCKB010000097.1 GCA_017647725.1 Bacteroidaceae bacterium | reverse complement strand
TCGGCAGTGAAATGTGTAAACTTGTCGTTTGGATACCGTTCATTTGCAATGTGGTGCTGTCCCATTAAATGAAATATTATAAGATTGTTCTTGTTGTCGGATATTTTTACCTCCTCTTTAAACGACTCAACAAGTTTTCCATCGTATTTAAAAGGCTTATCGTTTATTTTTGTATAGCTGTTTGTGCATATATCGGGGTCATAGAGCAATCCGTTAAGGGTAAAGTCCTTTTTCTTGGAGTTTATTGAAGTCATCTGATTACTCCAGAAATAGACATCGTATCCTGCCTTAAAGAATAGGGAGGGGAAATAAGGGTAATTGTACCACTCCTCATTGTCG
This sequence comes from Bacteroidaceae bacterium, assembly GCA_017647725.1. Taxonomy (GTDB): domain Bacteria; phylum Bacteroidota; class Bacteroidia; order Bacteroidales; family Bacteroidaceae; genus HGM04593. The sequence continues at coordinate 17,416 of JAGCKB010000097.1, read as the reverse complement.
CTGCTGTTATTGCAGCAAAGTATATTTCTTATGGACGAGCTTGTGATGTTGGTTGTTGCCATTGCGTTGTCGAAAAGAAAAAGACGTCCTTCTCTCTTCTCTATATTTAAATTGGGGGTAGTATTTAAAGGGTAGCCATAGAGATAAGAGTGGCTTTTTATGTATGATTCGCCTAATACCAGCACTATGTTCAGAGTGTCGTCAAGCGTGGCTGTCGTTCTTTCATTTTGGGCAATCTGTTTATTGAATTCCAATGCTTGCTCCATGTTCTTTTTCATTTTATTTATGGATATAGTAGATGTAATTGTCTGTGATACTGCATCTAATGGATTTTGCATATAATTTAAATCCTCGGAATTCGTAGCGTTGCATACTTTGATGGCTGTCTGTGCTGTATAACCCATACTTAGTGCTATGACAAGGATGGTTATAAATGTCGATACGTTTTTTATGGATGGAATCTTTTTTAATAGATTCTTCACAAAGGGCCAAAATTTATTGATGGTAACAGTTAAAGCTACCATAGCTAAGGCTTTTAATAGTGTAGGTATAATTGCGCTCGAAAGTATGTATTGATTGATAAATTCCGAGGACTCATTCTTGGTTGTCTCGGCTAATAGGATAAAATAGGTCGCATTTATGTATGCACCGAAATTTTTGAATAGAAAATCGTTGCAGGCAAACAGCAGGATGGTTGCAATATAAAATATTGTTCTTATGGCTCTTTTACCTCCCTCTATTCTTATGGCATTTATGATAGCTGCTAAAATATAGGCTTGCAGGGTTGTCGAGAATATGGTTTTTATGATGGGTGTTGAATCAATGACTCCCCAACTCGAAATATATTTAGCTAACCAACTGTAATAGATGGCATGCGCGCTCAGGATTATTATGTATGAGATAAAAAAGGGAAACTCTTTAATTATGGGCGTTGTGATTATGCGTGAGTAACGGGAAATTTTATTGAGCATTGTTAAAGTATTTTTGATATTTGTTTTTTCGTTCGCAAAAATATAAAAAATGTTATTGTACTTGTAGGCAAGAAGTGATTTTAATATTATTAAATATATAATGTCCGCTCCTTAAATGGGGAACGGACATTATATGGCTTTGTTATCACCAACCCACTATTGCTCGGCAAAATAAACAAGTTTCTTTTGCTCTCGCTTGATTGTGGCGTTGTTTTACGAACCCACTATCGCTCGGCAAAATAAACAAGTTTCTTTTGCTCTCGCTTAATCGTGGCTTTGTTTTACGAACCCACTATCGCTCGGCAAAATAAACAAGTTTCCTTTGCTCTCGCTTAATCGTGGCTTTGTCAGATTATTTAATCTCCCAAGTTTCGTTGGTCTCCAATAGCTCGGCAAATGTGTGATAGGGCTTCTTTGCTTTTACCTCCTCTACCTGCTCGTAAACACTGTCGTTGTATGTGGGTGCCTCGACATCGCGGATAACACCAAGTGCAACGGGGAAGTCGGGGTCTTCCATAAGCGCGAGCTTAAGGTGCAGGGTGGGGTCGACACAGTGTGCATCGTGAACAAGAATATCTTTCTCGTTAACCTCGTCTACCTTAACCACTTTAAGGCCGAAACCCTCTTGTGCAAGACCAAACTCGTTGTTCTCGCCGAATATCATAGGCTTGCCGTGTTCAAGATAGATGGCATTCTTGGCGCGTCCCTCTTTGGTGTAGACGCTCTCGTGTGTGCCGTTGTTAAAGATTACGCAGTTTTGCAATACCTCGGTAACCGATGCGCCTTTGTGTTTGGCTGCTGCCTTAAGGCACTCTACCGCTGCCGACATATCAGTCGCTACGCAACGTGCAAAGAAATTGCCGCGTGCACCAAAGCATAACTCGGCGGGGCGGAAGGGATCCTCTACTGTACCATAGGGCGATGACTTGCTTACAAAGCCGCGCTTCGAGGTTGGTGAGTACTGTCCCTTTGTGAGGCCGTAGATGCGGTTGTTAAGCAGAATCATATTAAGGTCGATGTTACGACGCACTGCGTGGATAAAGTGGTTACCACCAATGGCAAGGCCGTCGCCGTCGCCCGATACCTGCCACACTGTGAGGTTGGGGTTGGCTATCTTTGCTCCTGTGGCAATGGCTGCTGCACGTCCGTGTATGGTGTGGAAGCCGTATGTGTTCATATAGTAGGGCAGACGCGATGAACATCCGATACCCGATATTACTGCTATTTCGTGGGGGGCAACGCCTATTTCGCTCATTGCCTTATGCAGCGCTCCAAGAAATGCGTGGTCGCCGCAACCGGGACACCAACGGGGTTGTCCGAACTTGTAGTCTTGTGCTTTATATTCGCTCATAACTGTAATTTTTTGTTGGTTAAACGGTTGGTGTTACTCCTCTATAATCTTTGTGAATGCATCGACAAGTGTTGCAACGTTGAAGGGCTGTCCCTTTACTTCGTTGTACTGTCTTATCTCTATGCCGTTGGTCTTCATACGCAGATAGCCTGCCAACTGTCCCATATTTTGCTCGGCTACAACAACTTTCTTGTAGCGTGCGAGTGTCTCTTGTGTGCCTCGGGGCAGGGGATTTACTACGTTCAGATGTGCCTGAGCAACCTTTTTACCTTCGGCGCGCATCTGTAGCATAGCCTCGTGCAGATGGCCGTATGTTCCACCGAAGCCTACAATCAACAGGTCGGCATCTTCGTCGCCGTCTACCTGCAAGGGGGGTAGTGTGTCGGCAATGCGCTCTATCTTCTGTGCGCGCTGCTCTACCATAAGCTGGTGATTCTCGGGGTCGTTGCTGATGGCTCCGGTTGTGCTGCTCTTCTCAAGACCACCGATGCGGTGCATAAAGCCGGGTGTTCCGGGAACTGCCCAGTAGCGTACGAGTGTCTCGGGGTTACGCTTGTAGGGGCTCCATCCCTCACTCATTTCGGGTGTTACGTAGGGAGGAACGATTGCGGGGTACTCCTCAAGGTTAGGCAGTTTCCACGCTGCCGAGCCATTGGCGATAAATGCATCGGTGAGCAGGAATACGGGTGTCATATGCTCTACTGCAATCTTTGCGGCAAGGTATGCCGAGTCGAAACAGTCGGTGGGCGATGTTGCGGCAATCACAGGGATGGGGCTCTCGCCGTTACGTCCGAAGAGTGTTTGCAAAAGGTCGGTCTGCTCCGATTTTGTGGGTAGTCCGGTCGAGGGGCCTCCACGCTGAACGTCTATTATCACAAGGGGAAGTTCGGTAATCATAGCAAGGTTGATTGCCTCGCTCTTAAGACAGATGCCGGGACCTGAGGTTGATGTGCAGGCAAGTGCTCCTGCGTATGCAGCACCTACTGCCGATGCGCATCCTGCAATCTCGTCCTCGGCCTGCATTGTTACCACGCCCATTGATTTGTGCTTGGCAAGCTCGTGCAGCACGTCGGTTGCAGGGGTGATGGGGTATGAACCCAGGAAGAGGCGCATACCGGCCTTTTCGGCAGCGGCAATGAGTCCGTAAGCGGTGGCCTTGTTTCCGTTGATGTCCATATATTTACCCTTGGCCTTGGCCTTTTTCTCAATGGTGTATGTGTGCGATGCCGATGCGTGGGTGTTGTGTCCCATATCGTAACCGGCACGAAGTACCTTAATGTTGGCCTCGGCTATCTCGGGTTTCTTTGCGAATTTTGCGCGCAGCATACCCTCGGCAAGCGATAGGTCGCGGTCGAAGAGCCAGCATACTATTCCCAATGCAAGCATATTCTTGCAACGGACGATGCTCTTGTTGTCCATTCCGCTATCCTTCAATGTCTCTTGGCAGATTGAGGTGATGGGGAAGGGGATAACGTCGCAGGTTATTCCCAACTCGGCGATGGGGTCGTCGGTGGTGAATTGTGCTTTTTCAAGGTCTTTGGCGGTGAACGAGTCGCTGTCGATGATTATAGCCGCTGTCGGCTTGCAGTATTTATACTGTGTCTTTAGCGCTGCAGGGTTCATTGCAATGAGCACGTCGCACTTGTCGCCTGGGGTAAATACCTTGTCGGCACCTACGTGTACTTGGAAACCTGATACACCTGTGAGCACTCCTTGCGGGGCGCGAATGTCGGCAGGGTAGTCGGGGAATGTGCAAATGTCATTTCCTACTGTTGCCGAAATAGTAGAGAAAATGTTGCCAACCAACTGCATTCCGTCGCCCGAGTCGCCCGAGAAACGTACTATCACCTGGTCGGTATTCTGTTTGTTAGTCTGTTCTGCCATATTTTGGTCAAATAAATGTTTGTAATATGGTGCCAAATTTCGCAAACATTTGTGAAAAGAAAAAGTATTTTAACGATTAGTTTTGCTGCGTAGCAAAAAAAATCCGATGGATTTTCATTTCCATCGGATTTTTCCTCTCTTTTTTATGTCGAGAATGGTATTACATCATACCCTCACCACCAAAATCGTCTTCGCCCATATCGTTCATCTGCTGGTTCTGGTTCTGCTTGCGTGTGGGGCGCTTTGCCTTCATATTTCCGAAGCTGTATGTTATTGTTGCTCCGAAGCGGCGTCCTCCGTGACTGTTCTTTGCGTCGCGTATGAAGTGGTCGTTGCCGGTTACGGTGTGCCAGCCTCGGCTGTCGAGAAGGTCGCGTACGTTGATACTTATACTCCAATTCTGGTTGAAGCTCTTGCGTAGGCCCAGGTCGAGCGAGTAGTTGGGCTCGCGGTGTCCCTGTGCTACGATGCGCTTGGCATTGTAACGTCCTGTTGCCTGCATTGTTACAGCCCAGGGAAGCATTATGCTTGCTGTCATACGTGCGTTCCACGAGAAATTCTCGTCGGCCTCGCCTGTAATCTCTTGTCCGTTGATGCTGTATTTGAATCCGTCGAGCTTGTAGTAGAAAAGGTTCACTGTTGTGGTAAGGTCTATCTTCTTGCACAGACGGTTTTTGCCTATTATCTCCAATCCTGCCGACTCTTGGCTGGCAACATTCTCAAATGTGGTGTATATTACATTGCCTTGATTATAGCTTATGCGCTCTATTACATCTTCGGTGGTGCGATAGTATCCCGATACCGAGAGGGTGTGGTCGTCCCAGTTCTTAATGTAGTTAAGCTCATAGGCATTAGAGTACTCGGGTGTCAGGTCGGGGTTACCGAACGAGATATTGGTCGAGTCGCTGATGTTGCTGAAACTGTTCAGCTGACCACCCCAGGGACGGCGCAGACGACGTGTGTAGTTTACCTGAATCTCGTTGCCTGCGGGCAGTGAGTAGCTTAGGAATAGGCTGGGGAAGAGGCTGAAAAAGTCTTTATCGGTGTAGGCGGGCATTGGGCCGTTGTGCTCTTGCTCCCAATTCAGTGAGCGTGTCTTTATACGCCAATACTCGGCACGAAGGCCTGCCTGATAGCCTAACTTGCCTATGCGGCCCGAGTAGGTGCCATAAAATGCGTGTGTATCCTGGTTGTAAATGAAGCGGTTGAAAAGGTTCTTGTCCTCTTGTGTATGCGCCTCGTCGTTGTATGTTATTGTGGGGTTCTCGTCACTTGAGAAATTGGCGTGATATCCGGCCTCGATGCGTGAGTTTTCGCTTATTTTGTTCTCATAGTCGAGCTTTACCTCTGTTGTGGTGCTCTCGCTCTCGACGTTCTGGTACTGATAGCTGTTGGCTATGTTAGGGTTGCCGGCCCACTCGGTTGTCTGGCGATATATTGCCTCGCGGTTCATACTCCATATATTATGGCTTGCCGAGAGGTCGATAAAATGTCCCTCCTTGAATGTGTGACGATAGCCTCCCTCGAAATTCAGCATCGAGGGTTTGTTTGTCTGGTCGGTGGTGCGGATGCGTGTCTCTTCTACCTCCATTGTCGAGAGTGTGCCGCTCAGTGTCTTAACATCGCTACCCGACTTTCCATTTGTTCTCATTGCCATGAGGTTGGTGTATAGCTCGTCTTTCTCGGTGAAGCGCCAAGTGAGTCCTGCGCGGGCAAAGAGGTTCTGTGGTTCGCGACTGTTCTCGTTATGCTGCTTTTGGAACATATCACGTGAAAAATATTCGGTAAATGAGTCGCCTTCGCCGTCGTGGTTCATATTGCGATAGTTCAATCCGATATATGCATCTAATTTGCCACTGCTGTAGTTTACGTTACCACCTGCATTGTAGCCTCCCTCTGAGTCGCCGCCGGCCTGTACGCTGCCATAGTAACCTGCCTTGCGGTCGCGCTTAAGAACGATGTTGATAATTCCGGCTGTTCCCTCGGGTGAGTGCTTTGCCGAGGGGTTGGTGATAACCTCTATTTTCTCGATGCTTCCTGCAGGCATCTGCTGAAGAATGTCGCCCTGATTGTCCGATGTGAGTCCCGAAGCCTTTCCGTTTATCCACACAGTAACGCTCTCGCTGCCGCGAAGCGATATTGTACCTTCGTTGCTTACCTCTACCGAGGGGATATCTTCGAGTACGTCGGTGGCGCTGCCTCCTGTTGCTGCGATATTCTGGTCGATGGTAAAGACGCGCTTGTCGATGTCGAATTTCATTTGGCTGCGCTGCTCTGTTACTACAACCTCTTTAAGTAGCTTGTTGTCGGTTTTCAGACGTATTGTGCCCAGGTCGATGCGGCCGCTTTTTGTCATCTGTATATTACGGGTATCGTCGAGGTAGCCTACAAATGATATTTTTAATGTGTACTCGCCTGCTTTTACCTGTGTCAGTGTAAAACCTCCGTTTTCGTCGGTATTACAACCGTTTATTGGTGTAGTGCTCCCTTTGGGCATAAGCGCTACAGTAACAAACTCCAGTGCCTCTTTACTTTTTGAATCGATGAGCTTTCCTTTTATTACTCCATTGGCTGTCTGTGCAAGAATAGCAATAGGCATCAGTAGTGCCAATAGGCAAATTGCGGCTTTCTTCATTTTTAATCTCTGTTTTTATAGTGATTTAATTTATGATTGTATCTATTTTTATTTAGACTGTTTTTGTGGTTAAAGGTTTAGAAGCAGTCTTTTGTTTCTCTTGAGAAAATGCTCTGTTCTGTCATTTTTCCAAAAAATCGGCTGCGAATTTACATCTTTTTTCCTTGTGCCTCAATTATCTTCGGGAATAAATTGCATATTTTTTTACTTTTTGCTATCTTCGCGCCGTATTTCGTGAAGATAGACAAATAATTAATTAAAATAGACAAGAATATGATTAATGCTCAAGACATTAAAATCGGTACAGCTATCCGTATGGATGGCAAGTTGTATTTCTGCATCGACTTCCTGCACGTAAAGCCCGGTAAGGGTAACACTTTCATGCGTACAAAGCTGAAAGATGTTGTTGACGGCTATGTATTGGAGCGTCGTTTCAATATTGGTGAGAAGCTCGAGGATGTTCGCGTAGAGCGTCGTCCATATCAGTATCTCTATCAGGAGGGTAGCGACTATGTATTTATGAACCAGGAGACATACGAGCAGATTAATATCTCGGGTTCACAGATTAACGGTGTTGACTATATGAAAGAGGGTATGGTACTCGAGGTTGTAACAGATGCTTCTACCGAGACTGTTCTCTTTGCTGATATGCCCGTAAAGGTTGTTCTCGCAATCACTTACACCGAGCCCGGACTCAAGGGTGACACTGCTACCAACACAACAAAGCCCGCTACACTTGAGACTGGTGCCGAGATTCGTGTACCTCTCTTCATCAACGAGGGCGAGCTCGTCGAGGTTGACACACGCGACGGTTCATACGTTGGCCGCGTTAAGGCATAATCTTTTTTGAAAATTACCGGCAGGCGATTTATTGGGTATATCCCATTTAAATAGTCTGCCTTTAAAATGCAAAAATTTTGTTATACTCTATAATTATTCCGGTATACAACAGACCCGGAGAGATTCAAGAACTCTTAGAGAGTCTGTCGGCTCAGACGGTAAAGCCCTTTGAGTTGCTTATTATAGAGGATGGCTCAAAAGAACGGTGCGATCATTTGCTTGACCGCTACCGTTCTTCTTTTACTATCCACTACTACTATAAGCCTAACTCGGGACGTAGCGATACACGTAACTATGGTATGGAACGTGCTACAGGTGATTATCTGCTCTTCTTCGATTCGGATGTCATTCTGCCTCCTTTCTATTTCGAGAGATTACAGGCTGCAATGGATGCCGAGTATTGCGACTGCTTTGGCGGTCCCGACGCTGCCGATGCCTCATTTTCGGATATTCAAAAGGCTGTGAACCACTCGATGACCGGTTTCTGGACAACGGGAGGTATTCGCGGTGGTAAGGTGGTTGCCGAGAAATTCTGTCCTCGTACATTTAATATGGGACTATCCAAAAAGGTGTATGAGACAGTAGGTGGTTTCGAGGATATGATGGGTGAGGATATCGACCTTAGTATACGCATACGTGAGGCGGGATTTAAGACCCGACTTATACGTGAGGCATTTGTCTATCACAAACGCCGAGTAGACCTTACACGTTTCTTCAAGCAGGTAAATAACTTTGGTCAGGCACGTATATGGTTGCATATCAAGCATCCCGGTTCATTGAAACTCGTGCATACGCTTCCTGCTCTTATGCTTGTTATGGGCGCGTTGCTGCTGGTGGCTGCAATTTTCTTTCCCTGGTTGTTGCTGTTGCCCCTGGCCTATCTGCTGCTAATCTTCTTCGACTCGCTTGTGAAAAACAAAAGTCTGAAAGTGGCGGCTTACTCGATAGTTACGGCCATAGTGCAGATAAGCGGATACGGAACAGGTTTTCTTAAGGCTTTTTGGTATAAACTTATTCTTAAGCAACCGCTTGAGACAAAGAAGAGTCTTACAAAATTATATAACCGAGGCTGATGGCAGTCGAGAAACCTAAAATAAGCATTAAAGAGTGGCCCGAGGATGAACGTCCGCGTGAAAAGGCCTTCAAGAACGGTATTGCTTCGCTTAGCAAAGCCGAGCTGTTGGCTATACTCATAGGCTCGGGAACGGTAGAGGAGTCGGCGGTAGAGCTTATGCAAAGGGTGCTTGCTTCGTGCGGAGACAGCATTTCGCAACTGGCTCGTCTCACAGTCGACGACCTGTGTCTGTTCAAAGGAATAGGACCGGCTAAGGCTATTACCATAGTGGCTGCTTGTGAATTGTGGAAAAGACGTCAGAGCGATGAGCGCGACCGTACACAGCGAATACTATCGTCGCGCAATCTGTATGAATATTTTCATCCGCTGCTGTGCGACAACCCCATAGAGGAGTGTTATGTTCTTCTGCTCAACCAGATGAACCGCGTCATCGACCACGTGAAAATAGGCAGCGGAGGGCTTACCGCCACATTGGTGGATATACGCATTGTGCTGCGCGAGGCGCTTATGAAACGTGCTACAGGAATAGCGTTGTGTCACAATCACCCATCGGGAAGCGTCCGCCCCAGCGGTGCCGATGATAAACTCACAGCCGACCTTGCGCAAGCCTGCAAGGTGATGAATATACGTATGCTCGACCACATTGTGCTTGCCAACACTGCCTACTACAGCTATGCCGATGAGGGGCGACTATAATGTTTTTTGATGAACTAATATATTTATAATGATGGATAAATTTCAGCTGGAACAGAAGATTGTTGAGATGATAAAGACGGTGTACGACCCCGAGATTCCCGTAAATATCTACGACCTGGGACTGATATACCGCATAGAGGTTAAGGACGACAGCTCCGTTGAGATTGATATGACACTCACTGCGCCCAACTGCCCCGCAGCCGAATTTATGATGGAGGATGTGAGACAGAAGGTCGAGGGTATCGAGGGCATAGGAAATGTTGCATTGAACCTTGTCTTTGAACCCGAGTGGAGCCAGGATCTTATGACCGAGGAGGCAAAATTGGAACTCGGCTTCTTATAAGAAACTGTTTAAATACTCACAGTATGAAAAAGGTATATTTCCTCTCCGATGCGCATCTGGGTGCGTGGGCGCTTGAGCATCGTCGCACACAGGAACGACGTCTGGTGTCGTTCCTCGATAAGATTAAGCACGATGCTGCGGCTATATATATGCTTGGCGATATGTTCGACTTCTGGTACGAGTATAAATATGTAGTGCCAAAGGGTTTTACACGCTTCCTTGGTAAAATTTCCGAACTGACGGACAGCGGCATCGAGGTGCACTTTTTCACCGGTAACCACGACCAATGGTGTCTCGACTATTTCGAGACCGAGTGTGGAATGACGGTTCATCGCGAGCCGTTCCTCACCGAGATTATGGGTAAGGAGTTTTTCCTTGCTCACAGTGATGAGTTTTCCAATGAGAGGGGATACCACATTTTGCGTTGGATATTTCGCAATCGTTTTCTGCGCGCAATGTTCTCTACGCTGCACCCGAGGTGGAGTATCTGGGCCGGCAACACTTGGGCACGATACAGTATGCAGCAGCATAAGATAAAGGGTGATACACCTTTTATGGGTGCCGACAAGGAGTCGTCGGTGCAGTATGCCAAACGCTATTTGCAGCTGCACGATACAGTCGATTGCTTTATCTTCGGTCATCGTCACTGCGACGAGGATATGATGCTTAGCGATAAGGCACGTTGTATAATGCTGGGCGATTGGATATATACTTTTGCTTACGTTGTGTACGACGGTAAGACAATATCGCACGAACGTTATGTCGAGGGCGACGAGACGCAGATTGTCTCGCAAAGCGAGTAAGTGGCTTTTCTCCAATATCAAAATCCACTAAAAATAAAACTCAAAATCGTCGCGACCTAATTTATAGACATCCCTTATAAAAGTTTTCAGATATATAATAAGGAGGGGCTTGGACTGATATAGGCTTTTGAACCTCATCTTATAACTACAATTATAATAACAAAAGATGGCGCTCCAGGTATCTGAAGCGCCATCTTTTGTTATGTAAAGTAATTACTTAAGTCCCTTTACAATCTCGTATGTGTCGCTGGCAATCATAAGCTCCTCGTCGGTGGGGATAAGAAGTACCTTAACCTTAGACTCGGGAGTAGAGAGCACGCACTCCTCGCCGCGCATCTTGGCATTGAGCTCTTTGTTGAGCTCTACTCCAAGGAATTCGAGGCCCTTGAGGCAAGCCTCACGCATATTGCCCTGATTTTCGCCTACACCACCTGCAAAAGCAATTACATCTACACCGCCCATAGCAGCTGCGTATGCACCGATGTATTTCTTGATGCGGTAAGCATACATTGTGTTTGCAAGGATGGCACGCTCGTTGCCCTCGTGAGCAGCAGCGTCAACCTCGCGCATATCCATTGAGATACCCGAGATGGCTGCAACACCCGATTTCTTGTTCAAGAGGTCCGAGAGACCGCGTGTGTCAAGACCAAGTTTGTCCATAATAAAGGGAATAGCACCTGCGTCAATGTCGCCACTACGTGTACCCATCATAAGACCCTCAAGAGGAGTAAGACCCATTGAGGTATCTACGCTCTTACCATCCTTTACAGCGCTGATTGAACCACCATTACCAATGTGGCAGGTGATGATGCGGCTACCCTCGACGGGCATTCCTGTAATCTCGAATACGCGCTTTGTAACATAACGGTGCGATGTTCCGTGGAAACCGTAACGACGTATACCGTATTTCTCGTACAACTCATAGGGGATAGCGTACATATATGCATAGTCGGGCATTGTTTGGTGGAAAGCTGTGTCGAACACGCCTACCTGAGGCATATCGGGAGCAATAGCCTTAACAGCCTCGATACCCTTCATATTTGCGGGGTTGTGTAGGGGAGCAAGGTCGTTGCAAGCAACAAAATCGCGCAGAACCTCGTCGGTGAGCAGTGTAGATGCGCTGAACTTCTCGCCACCGTGTACTGTGCGGTGACCAACAGCATCAATCTCGGCTATTGATTTTACTACACCATACTTCTCGCTTGTGAGAGTGTCGATGATAAGGCGTACACCTGCTGTGTGCTCGGGGATAGGAGCATATATTGTCTCTTTCTCGCCGTTGGGAAGGTTGAACTTAAGGAAAGAATCCTCAAGACCTATTTTCTCGATACCGCCCTTTGCGAGCACCTCTTTTGTCTCTATATTGAACAGCTGGTATTTGATTGATGAGCTACCGCAGTTCAGAACCAAAATCTTCATAATATATCTGTTTATATGTTAAGCAGTGCGGGAACTTCCGCACTGCAAATGGTTATTATTTAAAAATTACTTCTTTGCTGCAATCGCCTGGTTGGCTGTGATGGCAATCATCATATATACATCCTCGATTGAGCAACCGCGAGAGAGGTCGTTAACGGGACGTGCAATACCCTGGAGTACGGGACCGATAGCCTCGGCACCACCTAAGCGCTGTACCAACTTGTAACCGATGTTTCCTGCGCCGAGGTCGGGGAATACAAGTACGTTTGCCTTACCTGCAACGGTTGAACCGGGAGCCTTGCTTGCACCAACGAAAGGAACAAGAGCTGCATCGGCCTGAAGCTCGCCATCGAGGTCGAGTGCAGGGTCAAGCTCGTGTGCCAGGCGTGTAGCCTCGGTAACCTTGTCGACCATCTCGTGCTTAGCCGAACCCTTTGTCGAGAAGCTGAGCATTGCAACGCGGGGCTGCTCGAAACCGGCGATAGCCTTTGCAGTCTGTGCTGTACATACTGCAATCTGAGAGAGCTGGTTGGCATCGGGGTTGGGAGTTACAGCAACGTCGGCTACAAAGAGAACGCCATCCTCGCCATACTCCTTGGCATTGGTAATCATCATCATTGCACCCGATACACAGCTGATTCCGGGAGTTGTCTTGATAATCTGCAATGCGGGACGAAGCACGTTACCTGTTGTGTTAAGAGCACCTGCTACCTGACCGTCGGCATCGCCGTTCTTGATGATAAGGCAACCAAGATAGAGGGGGTTGCAAACGAGTTTCTGTGCATCCTCGGGTGTCATACCTTTGGCCTTGCGAAGCTCGTAAAGAAGTGTTGCATACTTCTCTGCATCGGGATTGTTGCAGGGGTCTATGATTGTCGCCTTCTCTATATTCTGTAGGCCGTGTTTCTGTGCAAGGGCAATAATCTCGTCCTTGTTTCCAAGAATGATAAGGTCGGCAATACCATCGGCAATAGCCTTGTCGGCTGCCTTAAGTGTACGCTCCTCGGTTCCTTCGGGGAGAACAATGCGCTGTCTGTTCTGACGTGCGCGCTCGATAAGATTCTTTATAACATCCATAGTGAATATAATTATTTGTTAATGTTGTATTTTCAACGGCGTCTGTGGGATGTTATCTCGCAGGCATTTTTATTGTGTCAAAGTTGGCGCAAACAAGCAAATACAAGGCTTTATTTAGCATTTTTTACAAGTGCTTCCCAACTTCGTGTTGTTTTTACCATTCAAAGTTGGTGCAAACGAGCAAATGCAAAGCTTGTTTTAGCATTTTCGGCGAGTGCCGCCCAACTTCGTGTGGTTTTTACCACACAAAGGTAGCAATTTTTTATATAATGAAGTATCTTCGCATCGAATAAATTGATTTATGTTACAGAAACTTTTATATAACACCATTTCATTGGACCGGGCGCGTCCTTTTTTACGCAATCTATGGCACGAGGCATTTGGAGATTGTGAAGCGTTCATAGATACTTTTCTCGACCTTTGCGCATCGGACGAGGTGCTTCACACATTGTCGATGAATGGACGTGTGGTGTCGGCGCTTTATGCCTTGCCTTATACAATAAACTGCAATAACACTGTTAAACGGGTTGCTTACATTTATGCTGTTGCAACCGATAGTGAGTTTCGTCAAAAGGGGCTTATGAGGTTGCTTATGTCGCAGGTTCACGACTCGTTACAACAAGAGGGATACGCAGCGGCGTTTCTTTTACCATCCTCGCTATCGCTTGCAAACTATTATGCCTCTATGGGTTACAGGGTGTGTGCTTGCCGCAAGCGAGTGATGCTTGCAGGGGTAGAGTGTGCGGGTTATATCTATGAAAAATGTGATACTCTTGACAATGCTGCTTGCACTTTTATCAGTAACTGTTTTGCACAGCGTCGGAACTTTGTAATCCACCCACAATGGTCGTTGAGGATGAATGTGTCAAGTTGTGTTTTATCGGGTGGTGCTCTTTTTCTTGCTAAAAAAGACGAAGAGGTTGTTGCTGCTGCCTTTGTTGTTATAGAGGATGATGGCACACCTTTGTTGCTCGATATTCTCTATTGCGATGAGACAGCGAAAAGCTCGCTTGTTGCTTATATATCTAAATGTTACTCCGTTGCAGCATTGCAGGCTCTTGTTTGCGATAAAAGCGAGGGAGCGCCATTTGCTATGGCACTCCCACTTGATGACTCTTTTCCCGATTATGTAGGGATGCAGTTGATGCTTGATAAATAGTTATATAGGGAACCATATAAACACCGCGACGTCCCACACGGCGTGCGATACAATAATGGCGCCAAAGCGGTTGGGGAAAAAGCGGTACAGAAGTCCCCACGCTGCACCTGCTACCATTGCTGCCATTGTCAGCATAAAGTTCAGTGACCCTGCGTGCACAAGTGCGTATATGGCTGTTGTTACTATGAAACCTATATTAGGGTTCCATCGTTGCGATAAATTCTGCTGTATATATCCGCGCCAGAAAATCTCTTCGGCAGGGCCAATGAGAAAGAGCATAAGTGCGGTGAGCAACCACATCGATTCGCCATCTTTCATTCCGTAGATGAGGTCGACCTGTGGGCGCGCAAAGTTGAACATCAACTGCGATAGCTTATCGCCTATCCAAAAGACTCCCCACAGTGCTGCGGCAATGGCAATGCCCAGTAAAATGTCGGTGGGTGTGAGTTTTACCCTCTTCCACCATCCGGGTGCAAAAATGGTCGCAAGAATAGATAATGTGCAGGCCGAACCTGTCATCATCCACCAGAAATTTACGTACGGGGCGGTCCAGGGGCTGAACATAACCGTCCATAAGACAAAAGCCAATATTATTGTAAAAATTGTCTTTTTCATCGTGTAAATGTTGCTATAAAGAGTGAAAGTGTAAGCAGCAGGCTGAACATAAGTTGCAGCTTCGCGGTCATCTCATCGACACCCCATAGTTGCTTGGCGCCCTCTTTAGGGAAACGCATTGCCTTACGAGCATTATCCATTGCCGGCTTCAGGGCGGGCAGAACAAGCAGTGACCACCAGGGAAACAGTTCGGCAACGCATCCGGCTGCAATCCAAACAAATGGAATGATAACCTCGGCACAGTAGACTATGGCCGAAGCTTTTTCTCCTATGAGCATTGCAAATGTCTTTATATTGGCACGTCGGTCGTGCTCTATGTCGCGAGCGTTGTTGGCGTGAAGTATACCCACAGTGATGAGGCCTATCGGAGCAGAAAGCCACAGCGCCTGTAGGTGAAAATCGCCCGTTGCCACAAATGATGTTCCCAAGATAGGCAACAGCGAATAGGTGAGGAAAATATCTACGTCGCCAAGAGCGTGGTATTTCATCCAGGGGTACAGTACCGTAAGAAGAAATCCCGCAGCACCGATGTATAATGTAGGTAACCCTGTTGTTGCAACTATCGCAACTCCCGATAACGATGCAATGATGAGCAGCACAAGTGACAGTGTGCGAATCTCCTTCGGTTTGAACTCACCGCTTGTCAGTGACATTCCGCCTATAGTGTCGTCTCGGTCGACTCCCTTTATATAGTCGAAGTAATCGCTCAGGGTATTACCTGCTGCGTGAAATACAATAATGTTTACAATGGCCCATAATCCTATAGCCCAATTAACACTCACTCCCATCCAATGCAGATAGGCCAATGTAACAAGTACGGGCATTGCCGATGCAGGGAATGACCAGGGGCGTGTCGCCAATATCCAACTTTTAAAACTGTGTCCTAACATAATATATCTTATTTTATAATGTTATAATCAAACGATGTCAATGTTCGTTACCTCTCGCAAAGATACAATCAAATGAGCTATAAGAGTGAAGCTTACTTTAATTATTCGCAGATTATTATTAAAACAGATGCAAAGTTCGTGCTTTTTATGTAATTTTGCACTATAAATAGCAGTTTAATATAAATAGAAAAAACAATATTATGAAAAAGATAGGCTTTCTAATGGTTCTCTTGTCGCTATTGTTCAACGCTTGCAAAAGTGATTTTGTTGGTGAGCAGACACCCTCGGAGGTTGCACTTGCAGTCTTCAATGGTCTGATTACGGGAGATACGGCAGCGATAAAGAGAAATATATATATAACCGATGAGATTCAGCGTGCGACATTCAACGACTACTTTAGAATTGCTGCTGCCTCGAGTCAGTATATGGAGACAACAGCCAATTATAAACCCGTATATAATATTGTAAGTGAAACTATAGACGGCAATGATGCCGAGGTGGTGCTTACAACAAAGAATATCAGTGGACAGAATGTTCGTATCACAGTAAAACTTCTGGTCGACGAGGGACGCTGGAAAGTAGATGGCGACCACGGTGTGTGGCATTGATTCTTGGGTATTATACAGCTTAAATAAGATTCACCCCGAAAGTTTTTTGTCCAACTTTCGGGGTGAATTTATAGTCGATACAACTTTGGGAGTTGAGGTTTGGTTGATAACTGTTGACAAAACAGCAAAACAAAAACGCTAACTACTTGAAAAATAAGTAATTAACGTCTAAAATAGTACTCGAAGCGGGACTTGAACCCGCACGGCGTTTAAATGCCAAAGGATTTTAAGTCACCACCGAATCCACCATTCGAGCATTGTTTCTGTATCTCTTATCTTGTTGTAAATCTTGTACTTATCTCAGATAATAATGGTGTATCTGAATTTTTGTTTTTTCTCTGGTTTACATATTGGTTTACACGTTGTATGTAACTCAATGCTTAAATTCGTACTGTTAAATATCTCTCGCAGTGATTTCTGCATTACAAAGGTAGTGTTCTTTGCATATAAAACAAACGATAAAAAGGGCATTTTTACAATTCTCTTGAATCTTTTTTAAGCGTTTCAACTTACTGTATATCGTGGTGTTTTACAGTTTGCTAAATTTTAGATAAGGAGCATTGAAAAAGCCAACTTACGGTTGTGGCAGGTTGGCTTTTGCTGTTATATGGTGTCAATTACCAAGAACCATGACTTAGATTGATAATCTTAC
This sequence comes from Bacteroidaceae bacterium, assembly GCA_017647725.1. Taxonomy (GTDB): domain Bacteria; phylum Bacteroidota; class Bacteroidia; order Bacteroidales; family Bacteroidaceae; genus HGM04593. Next base: position 398 of record JAGCKB010000097.1, on the reverse strand, counting down.
TTCCTGCCTTGAAAGAAAGCGAGAACATAATATCCTCCTCTTCATTCTCTCCCTCTGGTGCAGGGAGTCCATTTCCCCACACAGTACAGTAAATGTACTCATCATTACGCTTGTGCCATTTCGTATTGCCTACGCTGATTACACTGTCCAAATAATGATATGTTGATTCGCTCAAATCATATTTCATTTCGAGTGTTAGCATGTCATTATAATCGCCCAAGAAGCCAGCTTCTCCTTTCTCGTAATCAATAATGCTCAGCTTAGGGAAAGACACACCTGTTATTCTCTCAATCGTTTCATTATTCGCAAATCTGTATTTTCTTCGATAATCATAATATTCTTGTAAAGCTAACAAGAAAAGGATAAAGTAGCCAATCAGCATCAAAGGAGAGATAAGC
>JAGCKB010000096.1 GCA_017647725.1 Bacteroidaceae bacterium | reverse complement strand
TCCTCGCCCACAGCCGATACATAATACGCTACTCCTGCATACTCTACCGCTGATGGGATAACTACCGTCTCCTTATACTCACCTTTTACTACCGCAGCACACTTGTCGTCCTCGACCAATTCAAAATTTATGCCGTTAATATTTATGACCATCGCCAAATAAGAAGCTGTTTAAATTTCTAAAAAAAATATTCATATAGAAGCTGACGGTTAAATTTAAACAGCTTCTTAATAATTTTCTTGCTGCGAAGATAGTCAAAATATCAACATCTTGCATATCTCGACGAAAAAGAGTAATTTCGCGCAATAATAAAATTAAAGAGGAATTGATTTCAGTAGATAACATAAGAGTGGATTTTGGAGGGACACCGCTGTTTCACGATGTCAGCTTCATTATAAACAAAAAAGACCGCGTGGCACTTGTAGGCAAGAATGGAGCCGGCAAGACCACTATGCTACGCATACTATCGGGCGAGCAGCAACCCACTGAGGGTGCTGTGTCGCGTCAGCGCAATATAACCATCGGCTACCTGCCACAGGTTATGAAATTGCAGGATGGACGCACCGTATTCCAGGAGGCCGAGACCGCCTTTGAGCACATACACGAGATGGAGCAGGAGATTGAGCGTCTTAACAATGAGCTTGCCATGCGCGACGACTATGAATCACCCGAGTATAATCAGATAATAGAGGATTACACCCATCTTAACGAGCAATACACGATGATGGGCGGCAGCCACTATGAGGCAGAGATTGAGCGCGCCCTCATTGGATTGGGTTTCCGTCGCAGCGACTTCGAGCGTCCCACAAGCGAGTTCAGCGGAGGATGGCGTATGCGCATCGAGCTTGCCAAGCTACTTCTTAAGCACCCCGACCTTCTGCTGCTCGACGAGCCAACCAACCATCTTGATATAGAGAGTATACAGTGGCTCGAACAGTTTCTTGCACGCAGCAGCAATGCAGTGCTGCTCGTGAGCCACGACCGCGCCTTCCTTAACGCCGTAACCAATCGCACAATAGAACTCGCCGGCGGACGCATATCCGCCTACAAGCTATCGTACGATAAATTTATGGAGACACGCAAGGAGCGTCGCGAACAGCAGATACGCGCCTACGAGAACCAGCAGAAGGAGATTGCCGATATAAAAGAGTTTATCGAGCGTTTCCGCTACAAACCGACAAAGGCGGTACAGGTACAGAGCCGCATAAAACAGCTCGAAAAGATTGTACCTATTGAGATTGACGAGGAGGACACAAGCCGTCTGCGACTTAAGTTCGCCCCTTCCACACGAAGCGGCAACTACCCCGTTATTTGCGATAATGTGGCAAAATCATTCGGTAACCACACCGTGTTCAGTGGAGTTAATTTCACAATCAATCGTGGCGAAAAGGTAGCATTTGTAGGACGTAACGGCGAGGGAAAGACAACTATGGTACGCTGTATCTTGCAGGAGCTGCAGCACGATGGTACAATAACAATCGGTCACAATGTGCAACCCGCCTATTTTGCACAGCATCAGGCACAGTTGCTTGACGAGAATCTGACGGTTTTTCAGACTATAGACAACGTAGCAACGGGCGATATCCGCCTGCGCATACGCGATATTTTGGGTGCATTTATGTTTGGCGGTGAGGCATCGGACAAGCCTGTAAAGGTACTTTCGGGTGGTGAGCGCAGTCGTTTGGCAATGATACGCCTGCTGTTGCAGCAGATGAACCTACTCATTCTTGACGAGCCCACCAATCACCTTGATATGCAGTCCAAGGATGTGCTTAAAGAGGCTATACGCGACTTCGACGGCACTGTTATAGTTGTCAGTCACGACCGTCATTTCCTTGATGGCCTTGTGACAAAGGTCTATGAATTTGGCGACGGCAAGGTGCGCGAACATCTTGGTGGCATATACGACTATCTTGCATCGAAAAATGCCGATAGCATTGGCGATGCACTATCTATAAGCAAATCGGCTGCAACAGCTGCGGCTGCAAATGTAGAAAAACCCTCGGCAAGCGAGAACCGAATGAGCTACGAGGCCGAAAAACAGCTACAGAAGCAGCGCCGTAAAATAGAGAAACTTATTGAACAGAGCGAGCAGACCGTAGCCGAGCTTGAATCGGCAATATCGGCATTAGAAGATATTATGAGCACCCCCGAGGGCAGCACACAGCATAATTTCGAGAAATATGCAGCACTGAAGAAGCAACTATCCGAGGCTGAAAGCGAGTGGGAACAGAATATGGAACAACTCGAAAATTTAGAAGCTGTTTAAATTTATATCGTCAAGTTTTTTATAGAGCAAAAATTGGATGTTTATTTATATTTTAAGGGCGCATAGCGGGCTATGTAACCGCAAAAAAGAGACAAACAGGCTTTTTTGAATATAAAAAACGACGAAACCGTCAGCTTCTATATGAATATTTTTTTAGAAATTTAAACCGCTTCTTAAACTAAAACATAATAAAAATGAAAAAATTGTTTATCTGCACTGCGCTAATCGTTGGATTGGGCGCGTGCTCAACAGAGAAAGGTATGGAGACTAAACTTATTGGCAATATCGACACCACACAAGAGCCCGGTGTTGACTTTTTCCAGTATTCAACAGGAGGTTGGCAGAAGGCCAACCCTATGACCGATGAGTATGCACGTTACGGACAGTTCGATGCGCTGCGCGAGAAGAGTCGCGAGCAACTGAAAGACCTTGTATTAGAGCTTGCTGCTAAGGAGAACGAAAAGGGCAGCAATGCACAGAAGGTGGGCGACCTCTACAATATGGTAATGGACAGCACACGTCGTAACGAGCTTGGCACAGCACCCGTTAAGCCTCTTATGGACGAGGTAGCAGCACTCAATAGCAAGAGCGAGATTATTCCTCTCATGGCAAAGAACTATCGTAAGGGAATAAGCGGATTCTTCGGCACAGGCATCGGCACTGACATTATGTCGAGCAACGAGAACCAGTTGGGCCTGTATCAAGGCGGAACAGCGCTGCCCGAGAAGGAGTATTACAGCGACACCGACGAGGTATCGGCAAATATACGTGCAAAATATCAAGAGTACATTGTAAATATGTTCAAGCTGCACGGATTCAGCGATGAGCAGGCACAGAAGAGCATGCAGGCTGTTATGGCAATAGAGACACGTCTGGCAGCCAAGCATCTGAGCCGCGTAGAACGTCGTAACCCCCTGAACAGCTACCACAAAATGACATATGCCGAGTTAAAAAAGAGCGTTCCCGGAATCGACTGGGATGCATATTACAGCATCCTCGGTATCAACGGTATCGAGAACATCAACCTTGCACACCCCGAGGCAATAAAAGAGGTAGCAGCAATAATCAAGGATACTCCTATGGAGAACCTTAAGTCATATCTGTATTGGAAGATTATCCGCTCGACATCCAACGAGCTTACCGATGCCATCGAAGCCGAGTCATTTGCATTCTACGGCACAGTGCTCAGCGGAAAGAAGGTACAGCAACCCCGTTGGAAGCGCGCTCTCGACGCAGTCAATGGCCCATTGGGCGATATTATAGGTGAGCTTTATGTTGCAAAGCACTTCCCCCCTGCTGCCAAAGAGCGTATGGTGCAGTTGGTACGCAACCTGCAGATAGCACTCGGCGAGCGCATCGACGCACAGGAGTGGATGAGTGCCGAGACAAAGAAAGCAGCACACGAGAAACTGAATACCTTTACCGTAAAGATTGGTTACCCCGACAAATGGGACGATTACAGCGGACTCACAATAAACCCCGAGCTCAGCTATGCCGACAACTGCCGCCATATGTCGGAGTTCGAGTGGAACAAGCACATCGAGGAGAAGTGGGGCAAACCCGTAGACCGCGAGGAGTGGCACATGACACCCCAGACCGTAAATGCCTACTACAACCCCACCACCAACGAAATATGCTTCCCCGCAGGTATTCTGCAGTATCCCTTCTTTGATATGAACGAGGACGATGCTTTCAACTACGGTGCAATCGGTGTTGTTATCGGTCACGAGATGACACACGGATTCGACGACCAGGGTCGTCAGTTCGACAAGGATGGTAACTTCGCCAACTGGTGGACCGAGGAGGATTCTAAGAACTTCACCGAGCGCACACAGGTGATTGTCGATTTCTTCGACAAGATTGAGGTTCTTCCCGGACTCAATGCAAACGGAAAGCTCACTCTGGGCGAGAATATCGCCGACCACGGTGGTCTTATGATTGCAATGCAGGCATTCCGCAATGCGACAAAGGATAATCCTCTTCCTGTAGTAGAGGGCTTCACACCCGAGCAGCGTTTCTACCTATCATACTCCGGTGTTTGGGCAGGACACGTTCGCGACGAGGAGATTCGCAACCTCACAAAGAGCGACGTTCACTCACTCTCTCGTTGGAGAGTAAACGGTACTCTACCCCACATCGACGATTGGTACACTGCATTCGGTATTACCGAGGAGAGCCCGATGTTTGTTCCCAAGGAGCAACGTCTCGATGTTTGGTAATATTTATTTATAACAGGAAATATGCCAATAAAGGTACCGACAGGTCTTCCTGCCCTGCAAGCAGTAAAAAATGAAGGTGTACCTGTTGAGGAGTTTAATTCCTCAACAGGTAACACCCTACATATAGCACTGCTTAATCTGATGCCGATGAAAGAGACCACCGAGGCCGATTTCATACGTATCCTATCCTACTCGAGCGAAGAGATTGAGCTCACACTGATGAAACTCGACACACACACGCCGAAACACGCCTCGCCGCAGCATATGCAGCAGTACTACAAAGGCTTCGGAGAGCTACGCGACAAACATTTCGACGGACTGATAATAACAGGAGCCCCCATCGAAAAGATTGAGTTCGAGGAGGTTACCTATTGGCCCGAGCTATGCGAGATTTTCGAGTGGACAAAGAGCAATGTGACATCGACACTATTTGTATGCTGGGCAGCACAAGCGGGTCTATATTATAAGTTCGGAATACAAAAATATCTGCTACCCAAAAAGATGTTTGGAGTATTTCCACACACTCTGCTGCGCAACAATGTACCACTGTTCGAGGGATTCGGCAGCACACACTATGTGCCACACAGCCGACACACCGATATTCATCGAGAAGCAGTAATTGCCGAAGAACGATTAGAACTTCTCTCCGAGTCGACCGAATCGGGTGTTTACGTGATGCAGGAGTACGGAACACGAAATTTCTTTATCACAGGACACTCCGAGTATGCCCTAAAGACCCTTGACGCAGAGTACAAACGTGACCTCTCAAAAGGATTACCGATAGAGGCACCTAAAAACTACTACCCCGACGACGACCACACACAGCAGCCACAAGCACTGTGGCAAGGCGATGCCAGAAAGCTGTTCGGCAACTGGCTGAAATACTATGTAAAATAACACCATAAAACCCAAGCCTATGAAAAAGCTACTAACCTTAACCCTTGCACTGCTCACATTGGCAGCCTGCACACAAGAACGCACAAAGCCGCTCGACATTATCCCAATGCCACTGAGCACACAGCTGCAAAGCAGCAATTTCGAGTTCGATAAAGAGAGTAAATTGGCTATAGAGGCCACAGAGGCCACTGTAAATAACCTTACAAGCTATTTAGCTACTACTTCTCTTTCACTCAAAGCCGACAACAACGCACAGGATAACCGTCTCGCTCTTAAGATTAGAGAAAAGGTCGATGGCATCTCCTCGCCCGAGGGCTACGTGATGACAACCGACGCAAAGGGTGTTAATATTGAAGCAACCAGCGAAGCCGGTCTCTTCTATGGAGTACAGACCGTATTGCAGTTTGTCGATAACGAAGGTGGTGTACCCTACGGACGTATCGTCGATGAGCCCCGCTTTGCCTATCGTGGAATGATGCTCGACGTATCGCGTCACTTCTTCGACAAGGACTTTGTTCTAAAGCAGATTGACGCTCTTGCACGTTACAAGATGAACCGTCTGCACCTGCACCTTACCGACGCGGCAGGCTGGCGCATCGAGATAAAGAAATACCCCCGTCTGACACAGCTTGGTGCTTGGCGCGACCATCCTGTGTGGAAGGTATGGTGGAACAGCGGCCGTAAATATGCCGAGGAGGGCACTCCCGAGGCTCACGGTGGCTACTACACACAGGACGATATCCGCGAGATTGTAGCCTACGCAGCCGAGCGACAGATAACAATAATCCCCGAGATTGAGATGCCGGCACACAGCGAAGAGGCACTCACCGCCTATCCCGAAATATCCTGTACACACGAGCCCTACAAGCAGGCCGATTTCTGCGTAGGTAACGAAAAGACCTTTGAGTTTTTAGAGAATGTCCTAAGCGAGATTATCGAACTGTTCCCCTCGGAGTATATTCACATTGGTGGTGACGAGGCAGGAAAGGCATCCTGGAAGAGCTGTCCTCTGTGTCAGAAACGAATGAAAGAGGAGGGACTGAAAGATGTCAATGAGCTTCAGAGCTATCTCATACACCGCATTGAGAAATTTGTAAACAGCAAAGGCCGACAGATTATCGGTTGGGATGAGATTCTTGACGGAGGCCTTGCCCCCAATGCCACTGTAATGTCGTGGCGCGGCACAGAGGGTGGTCTGAAAGCAGCATCTATGGGACACAAAGCCATTATGTCACCCGGAACACACTGCTACCTCGACCAGTATCAGGATGCGCCCCACACACTCCCCGAGGCTATCGGCGGCTATCTGCCACTAAAAAAGGTATACAGCTACAACCCCATCCCCGACACACTCAACTGCGAGCAGGCGAAGCTCATCTACGGTGTACAGGGTAACCTCTGGGCCGAATATATCCCCACCCCCGAGCATATGGAGATGATGATTTATCCCCGTATCCTCGCCATTGCCGAGGTAGGTTGGAGTGCTGTGGAAGTAAAGAACTTCGACTGTTTCCGCAACCGCGCCCTCACAGCAGTGGATTATCTGAAGAACAAGGGTTACAACCCCTTTGACCTTGCAAACGAGACCGGTAACCGCCCCGAGGCCGATGCCCCCGTCAACCACCTTGCTATTGGCAAAAAAGTAACTTACGCCCGTCCCTACTTCAAAGGCTATGCAGCAGGTGGCGACACTACACTTGTCGATGGTCACCGAGGCGCTTGGAACAACAACGACGGAGTATGGCAAGGATTTATAAAAGGTGGAGTAGATGTTACAATCGACCTGGGTGAGAGCAAAGCTGTAAAATCAATCGGTGCCGACTTTATGCAAATTTGCAACCCCGAGATTTTTATGCCCGCCGAGGTTATAGTATCAATTTCCGAGGATAACGAGAATTTCGAGGAGCTGACACACATCAATCACGAGATTGTACGCGACGATGCTCTTACATTCAAGAATTTTGCGTGGAAGGGCAAGGCTAAAGGCCGTTACATACGTTACGTGGCACGCCCCGGACAGTATGGCGGTTGGCTCTTTACCGACGAGATTGTTGTGGAGTAAGAGATACTTTTATATAAAAAAGAATAGGCAGGTGCGTTTACCTGCCTATTCCTTTTTATATCAGCGACCGAAGCGCGAGGTATCCACCTCTTTTATCTCGCGCTTTTGGTATCCACCGAAGCGATAGACAAAGTTGAGCGATAGGAAACTTGTATAACAATTATTATCCATCTTCATCTTCTGCCCTTTATAATCGAGTGAAAGATCGGGCGAGTATGTGTTAAAAATATCGTTCCAACGGAGTGTCAGCGAGGCTTTCTTCTTGGCAAATGTCCAACGAGCACCGGCTGTGATACTTGCCATAGTAGGAATATCGAATGTACCCTGAGCTGCTGGAGACTGAATTACACCATTAAGTTCCAGGGAGATAGCATCGGAAAGGATAAAATTATTATCGAGAGTAGCCACAGCCACCCAATTATCGCGCACAAAGCCGAGGTCGAAAAACTCGTCGCAACGCTGATGCATATACAATCCGGCAAGAGTGGCTCTACTGTCGAGCCAATTACCAACCTTCACAGGGAGAACAAAATTCACACCCATCTGCGCCAAATAGTTCCAGTTGAGCATCTTGTATATAAGCACCAAACGTTCACTCGACTGATAGGGCGCCTGCGCAAATAGTTTATCATTATAGATATAGAAAATACCGGCTACATATTTCTGTTTGTAGATATAGTTTACATTCATATTATAGACTGTGAGCGGACGCAGCCCCGGAGAACCGTGTAGTTCGCTGTAACCATCGAGATAATTCACCGTTGCCTGCATCGCCCAATAACTTGGGAAAGTCTTATTGACCGAAAACGAGGCCTGCAATATGTGATTGGGATTGCGAAACCAAGTGAGCGAACCTTGCGGATAGAACGACCACTTTTTATAGTCTCCTATCTTGTAATATTCGCCAGTCGCCGAGAGATTGAACGAGACTCCCGAAGCATACTGTTTGCCAGCCGAGAGATAGAGCGATGCTGTTGTCTCGTCGAGCCTTTCATCTACATCGGGAACAGAGTGCTCAAGAGCAGCAATGTAACGCTGATAATTCTCGGTCGAGATATATTTATATGATGCACCGTAACCAAGAGTCCATCCACGAGAGAGGGAATGTTTTCGGTCGGCATAGGTCGAGAGACTGTTTATACTCTGTCCCGAGGTGTAGGCAACATTGGCAAGAGCATTGTTCTCTCTATAGAGCACCGACATACGACTATTGTCATTCTTTTTAAAGTTAGTATAATCGACACCGGCAGAAAATCCTTCACCCAACTGCACATTCAATGCTATATTATGCATACGCTTGCAATCGTCCGTGGTATTACTCTCGGATTTTTAGAAATTGCCATCCGATAGCGCGCGAGTGTCAGATGTAGGATAGAAATATCCCGAATAAGCAAGCGACAAACTATTCTTTTCGCTCCAGTTATACTCAAAAGCAGCACGATAGTTATGCTTATGCCCCTCGACTATAGTAAGTTGCTCCTGACGAATGTCATACACCCTGCCGTCGTATAGATGCAACGATTGACTATTTATCTTCTGAGCTTCGGTATAGTCAGACACCTTATACATCAAGTCGAATGCTATTTTGGGTGTTGCAAAGCGTAGATTGGCGTGCGCACTGTAATTATCGGCATAACGCTTGGAGTAGTCGGCACCAAGCTCGCCTTGCAGTATATAGTCCTTACTTTTTTTAAG
>JAGCKB010000095.1 GCA_017647725.1 Bacteroidaceae bacterium | reverse complement strand
TGCTCTCGATAGATGAGAGGTTGGCCATCTTTGTGAGGACGCTCTCGAGACCTGCAACGTGCGACTCGCCTACAATCTGTAGGGCAAGAGGCTCGCGGGGCGAGAGGTTCTTCTGCTGACGTATTGCGCGTACGTTACCTACAATCTCCTTAAGGGCTTCGATGCGGGCGATAAGTTCTTCGTTGCAGGGACGGTTAAGGCCAGCTACACTCTGTGTCATAAGGCTTTCGCCATCCTTGCGCTCCTGAATAGATTGCCACAACTCCTCGGTGATGAATGGCATAAAGGGATGTAGCAGACGCATCAGTGAGTCGAAGAATGTGAGTGTTGCTTCGTATGTGGCGCGGTCGATGGGTGAGCCGTATGCAGGCTTAATCATCTCGAGATACCAAGCCGAGAACTCGTCCCAGAAGAGGGTGTAGAGGTTCATCAGTGCCTCGCTGATACGATATTTGCCAAACTGGTCCTCGAGCAGGACTGCCGACTTGGCAAGTGCCTCGTTGAACCACTCGATAGCAATCTTTGAGCTTTCGGGCTGTGCAATCTCGTCGCTTACGTTCCAGCCGTTTACAAGGCGGAATGCATTCCATATTTTGTTACAGAAATTACGTCCCTGCTCGCAAAGGCTCTCGTCGAAGAGGATGTCGTTTCCTGCAGGTGCCGAGAGCATAATACCCATACGCACACCATCGGCGCCGTAGCGTGCAATAAGGTCGAGGGGGTCGGGGCTGTTGCCGAGCGACTTACTCATCTTACGACCCAGTTTGTCGCGTACGATTCCTGTGAAATATACATTCTTGAAGGGCATATCTCCCTTGTACTCGTAGCCTGCCATAATCATACGTGCTACCCAGAAGAAGATAATATCGGGACCTGTTACAAGGTCGGCAGTGGGGTAGTAGTAGTTTATCTCCTTGTTGTCGGGGTCGAGGATTCCGTTGAACAGTGATACGGGCCACAACCACGAACTGAACCAGGTGTCAAGGGCATCCTCGTCCTGTGTCAACTGCTCGGCGGTGATTGTCTCGTAGCCTGCTATTGCTCTTGCTTTCTCAACAGCTTCGTCGATGTTCTCGGCAACAACGAACAGCTCCTCTTGTCCCTCGGCTGTGGGGAGGAAATAGGCGGGTATACGATGACCCCACCACAATTGGCGGCTGATGCACCAGTCCTGTATGTTCTCGAGCCAGTTTTTGTATGTGGTCTTATATTTTGTGGGGTAGAATTTCAGACGGTCTTCCATTACAGGAGGAAGGGCTATATCGGCAAAATGCTGCATACTCAGGAACCACTGCATACACAGACGAGGCTCGACTGCGGTGTCGGCGTTGCGCTCGCTGTAACCTACTTTGTTTACGTAGTCCTCTACTTTCTCCATAAGTCCTGCTGCATCCAGGTCTTTTACAATCTGTTTGCGAACATCCATACGGTCCATTCCTACATACATTCCTGCTGCCTCGCTTAGTGTGGCGTCGGGATTGAAAATGTCGATGGTCTCAAGGTTGTGCTTCTTGCCCAACATATAGTCGTTGGTGTCGTGTGCAGGTGTTACCTTAAGACAGCCAGTACCGAACTCAATCTCGACGTAGCGGTCTTCTACCACAGGGATGCTGCGTCCTACGAGGGGGACAATGACGCGCTTGCCTTTGAGCCAACTGTTCTTGGGGTCTTTGGGGTTGATGCACATTGCAGTATCGCCCATTATGGTCTCGGGGCGTGTGGTTGCTACAACGGCATAGCGACGACCATCGGCTGTGCGGTGCAGAATCTGGTGTTTTACTGCAGGGTCGAATGTGTCGGTGGGAGATAGTGTAACTGCATTGGGCTCCTCGCCATCGGTGCTGCCTGCTGCCTCATCGACAAAATAGCGCAGATAGTAGAGCTTGCTGTTCTCCTCTTTATATATAACCTCCTCGTTACTTAGGGCTGTCTGTGCCTTGGGATCCCAGTTTACCATACGCAGACCACGATAGATGAGACCTTTATTGTAGAGGTCGCAGAATACTTTTATAACGCTGCGGCTGCGTGTCTCGTCCATTGTAAAGGCGGTGCGATCCCAGTCACACGATGCACCCAGTTTGCGCAACTGCTTAAGGATAATTCCTCCGTGCTCGTCGGTCCACTCCCAAGCGTGTTTGAGGAACTCCTCGCGTGTGAGGTCGCTCTTCTTTATGCCCTGCTCGGCGAGTTTCTTCACTACTTTTGCCTCGGTGGCAATAGAGGCGTGGTCGGTTCCGGGTACCCAACAAGCGTTCTTGCCGGTCATACGTGCGTGACGAACAAGAATGTCCTGTATGGTGTTGTTGAGCATATGACCCATATGTAATACTCCTGTTACGTTGGGAGGAGGAATAACTATTGTGTAGGGTTCTCTCTCATCGGGCTCGGAGTGGAACAGTTTGTTGTCCATCCAATATTTGTACCATTTCTCTTCTACCTCGGCGGGAATGTAGTTGGTTGCTAAACTCATAGTATTTTATTTATTATTTAATTATTCAAAATTACAACCTGCGAAGTTAGTTATAATTATTAAAATAATTAACTTTGTGCGACAAAATAATTGTTTAATAAGTATAAAAGGAATAAAAAAACGAAAATATGCACAGTAGAGAAGAGATGATGGAGGCTTTTGGCCGCTTTCTCGATGTTCTGGATGAACTGCGCGAGAAGTGTCCCTGGGACCGCAAACAGACAAACGAAAGCTTGCGTCCCAATAGTATTGAGGAGGTCTTTGAACTTTCCGATGCGCTTGTGAATGACGATACACAGAATATTTGCAAGGAGCTTGGCGATGTGCTTTTGCACGTTGCTTTCTATGCCAAGATAGCAAGTGAGAAGGGACAATTCGATATGAAAGATGTATGCGACCGCTTGTGCGACAAACTCATATATCGTCATCCGCACGTCTTTGGCACCACAAAGGCCGAGACTGCTGGCGAGGTGTGCAAGAATTGGGAGCAGTTGAAGATGAGTGAGAAAGGTGGCAATAAAAGCATCCTAAGCGGTGTCCCGGCATCGATGCCGTCGCTTATAAAGGCCTATCGTATGCAGGAGAAAGCAGCTAACGTGGGATTCGATTGGGATCGTCGCGAGCAGGTGTGGGAAAAGGTACACGAAGAGATTGATGAACTGAAAGCCGAGCTTGACAAAGGCGACAAGGTGAATATGGAGAAGGAGTTTGGCGATTTCATCTTCAGCCTTGTTAATATTGCCCGCTTCTATGATATTAATCCCGACAACGCTCTTGAGCAGACGAATAAAAAATTCCGCAACCGTTTCAATTATGTCGAGGAGCACTCGATAAAGCAGGGTAAGAATCTTAAGGATATGACACTTGCTCAGATGGATGAACTGTGGAACGAGGCCAAGAGACTCGAGAAAGGCGAGGCTCAGGCGTGCGATTGAAAATCCTTCCTGCTTTACAATGACTATTCAACCGAGTTCTGTCGGTGCAAAAGAATAACTTATCTGCCCCTCTTTTTCACAAGGAGGGGTGTTTTTATCTTAAAAATCAGAGGTTAGGTGCAGCAAATAGTGTAATTTTACGTCTTAAGAGTGAAGAAACACAAATATGGAATGAACTACGACGAGATAGTAGAGGGATGTAAAAAAGATAAACGTGAAGCACAGATGAAATTCTATGCTCTCTTCTCTCGTGAGGTTTATGTAACGGCCTATCGTTTGCTCGAGAATAGTTTTGATGCCGAGGAGGTGATGCAGGAGTCATTGCTCAAGGTGCTTATGAACAAAGATTTACTCCTGCCGCAGCGAAGTAATATGCTTATGAGAATTAAGCGCATTGCCATAAATGCCTCTGTAGATGTTTTGCGTCGCAGAAGTAACACTGTTTTGTGGAACGATAGTATAGATGCCGAGGAGGATGAGAATTTCGAGGATGTGCTTATGCGTGAAGAGCGTATGAGGCTGTTGCATAAGGCGATAGAGGCGCTTCCCACAGGATACCGAGCGGTGGTGCTTATGTATATCGTAGAGGAACTTGACTACAAAGAGATATCACAGATATTGAACGTTACCGCATCTGCGGTGCGTTCGCAGTTGACAAGGGCTAAGAGACGTATAACTGAATGGTTCGAGAATTATGAAAATGGACGATAAATTTAAAAAAGCCTTAGAGGAAAATTGGATTGTGCCACCCCTGCCCGAAGGGCACGAGGCAAGGTTCGCTCTTAAGTTAGAGAGGTGCGGCACAAGAGTGAAAAAACGCAGAATATGGCCATCTGTTGTTACATTTATAGCGGCAGCGTCGTTGCTTGTTATGCTGTTTATGTGGCGCGGAAAAAACAGTGAAGGCGACTCGGTAGATACTTTGTCTATGGTTAAAGGATACTATGCCGCACTTATTTGGGAAGAGGGCGAATATATTGCCGAGATTACCAAGCAGATGGCACCTAAGGAGCGTGAAAATTTATTATCGGAAGTTAAGTATATAAAGGAAGAGGCCGATTCAATAGCAGATACCATTCTTCGGGGGATAGATAATGAGGATGCGAAAATACATTATATGATTGTAGTCTACTCATCGCACTTAAACAGTCTTAAGAAACTGAGTGCCTATCTGGAACCGTCATCTGTGGAGTGAGAAATTTAAAAGAGTATTAACAAGAAAGGAGTATATTATGAAACGAGTGTTTTTAATGTTAGTGTGCACGTTCTTTGCTATTGGCTGTGTGCAAGCAACTGTTTTGAGTGAAGTGTCGAAAGATATCACGCATTTTTTTGGCGATATAAAGCTTGGCGATAGATTGGCAATCACAAACAGATATGGTAATGTAGAGTTCCGCATTCACAACAAAAATGAAATTAAGGCATATATAAATGTCAAGGCTGCGGCTACAAGCAAGTCTACTGCAATGAATGTGCTTAATCAAGTGGATGTAAAGGTCGACATAAATAAATCTTGGAATTCTACAACATATTCAATGAAAAACACCTATTATGGCAGTACTGACGATAATAGGAAAGTAGAGATAAATATCGTGGTATATATTCCCAAAGATTTACTTGCTATTAAGGTGAAAAATGAATTTGGCAGTGTCGCTATCGAAGAGTACACCCTGCCTTTCGAGGCTGATGTTAAATTCGGCGATTTTACTGCCGCACGTCTGATGCATAACGAGCAAATGCTTATTTCGGTGGAATATGGTAAGCTGCAGATAGACGAGGCTGTCGACATTTCTGCAGGGGTGAGATTTGGCGAGGCTCGAATTGGTCGTGTCGAAAATCTTTTTTTGAACTTGCAATATTCCGAGGGTAGTGTGGGGGATGTGAGTAATCTTGGTCTTGATTTAAAACACGTCTCTGATTTAAAGATAAAAAGCGTTGGAAAAGTAAATGTTTATGGACACTCTTTTAGTACATTGAGTATTGCATCGCTAAAAAATAGATTTGATTGTATTGGTGTCGGTTCCCATTCTAACGTAAAGGTTGTTGTGCCGTCATCGAAAAAGTTCGAGGGTATAAAAATGAATTTTGCTTATACTCCCATAACAATTCTTTTGCCAAAAGATATTGTTGCACAATGCAATTTATCATCAAATATGGGTAAGGTATCGATAAACAATCTGTCCGGCGATAATTATGAAAACAATAGTTTCGAGGGTAAACGTTACGTGGGTAATTTAGGAAAGAAAAGAAAAAATGTCGATTATGACCAATTTGCAAACATTAATATAACCAATAGTTTTGCCAATATAAAAGTTGATGTATCCGATTGAATGAAAGAGGCCTTATAACAACGTTGATGCCCCATTAGCTATTACACTAATGGGGCATCAACGTTATATGGGTTATCCTTATTTCCAAATCATATCCCAGTCGTTTTTTACTTGTTTTGAGTCGAATGGACCGCTACCGCCGGGACCAAAGGTTATTTCGTCCTTAGTCTCGCCTGACGAAGCCAATATAGATGTTGTATCTAATTTTATGCTGTATATCTGGGGCGCAATATATCTCTTTTTCATATTATAGTTTTTTTTGTTACGAAAACAGTTTGATTAGTTGTTAATCTCTTATAAAACAGTAACTTATATCGGTTGCTTATTTTATAAATACCTTTTTGTTGTTTAGTATGTAAATGCCGCGAGTGGGGTTCTCGATGGGGCGGCCGCTTAGGTCGTAGTAAATACCGTTCTTGTTCTCTTCGTTTGTGATGTCTTGAATGTCTGTTGTTCCACCTATCTCTTTTATCTCTATGTTTCTTGGACGAATAGATTGTGCAGCGTATTTGTCTTTAATCTGTAAGTACCAGCGCATTGCTCCAAGTCCATACTCGGGGTTTGTTACCGAGACGAGGGAGCCTCCACTCATTCCATAGTAGTTGTTGTTCATCATCACCTCGCCCGAGATGCCTTTATATGTACCAACAAATGTATATATGTCGGTAGTAGATGCGCACCATTCGCTTTGAGCATCAATGGGATTGACAGTCTTGTCGCTGACAGTGAGTGTTATGCTGCCTGTGGTTTTTGCCTTAATGAAATAGGGTGTGTTTGCTCTTAGCGAACCGCTTTTAAGATATATGATCTCAATTGTTGTGCGGTCGGTGTTACCATCCTCGTCATCGTCATATTGGTGTACGTTGTTTATTCTTGCAACGTCGAAATTCTTGCTCCAATCCTCGTAGCTTATCTCGTAGGGAAGGTACAGCGCCTGCCAATTTGTGTTGTTATAGGTGCGCACGTAGCTTACTTTATTGTAGCTGTTGTTGTTCAGAAGCAATTGCTGTTTGTCGTTTAGAATGAAGTGTGTTGTCGCTGTCGACGGTATGGCATTGGCACCTATTGCTGCATTGCTGTTAAGGGTAACTGTTGTAAGTCCCGTACATCCGCTGAAGGCATTCTCTCCAATGCTCTCAATAGCATTGCTCAGTTTAATTGTTTCTAATGCTGTGCATCCTTTGAATGCGTAACTGCCAATGGATGTCGCCTTGTTGCCAATCTCCAGGGCTTGAACTGTTGTGCCCCAGGGTGCTACGGCTGCCTCGGTGTAGTCGTACATTGCTCCCTCACCTGTTATTCTCAAGGTGTTACCTGTGAGCATATAGTTAAGTTTATCACCGCATTTGGCAATTTTGATATTATCGCCGTCGCCTATTACCATTTTGTCG
>JAGCKB010000005.1 GCA_017647725.1 Bacteroidaceae bacterium | reverse complement strand
CACGATGTTTTTTTGGTGCTGCGGAACTCGCTTCGCTCAACCAGCCTCGCACTTAATCCAAAAAACATCTACCATTTTACTAATTTTCCTATGGCGCACCAATGAACAACCTTATGATTATATGAAAAGGTGGGCTAGCTTTAGTATTTTTGAGATAAACCTCGAAAATAGACTGCACTCGCTTTGAAAAATATTGAAGTGAACTTCATATTTCTCGCTCGCTTGTTAGTATTTTTGAGGTAAAAGAGGCAATATTAGCTTCGTCGATAGCACTTTTTGGGATTATTCTATTTTTATCGGACAGTAATAAAAAAAGATATCTCGCAAGAACATAACCGGTTTAAGAAATGCTCATGCGAGATTGACTTTCCTGCGAAACAGGCTTATTACATCAGCTCGTCTACACTCTGTTTTTTCTTGCCCTTGGCATCTCGTTTAGCTTTCTTGGCAGCCTGCTTTTCGAGATATTCCGACCAAGGCTCAACCTCTGTGCGAATGATGAATTCATACTTGTTGTATGATTCGTCAACATTCTTCACAGTCTTACGGTCGGCAGTGTGTGCCGAGGTGCGGCTCACCTGATGCTGCACCATATTGAGCTCTAAAGCATAATCACCATAGGATGCTTGGTGCTTGATGAGCTTGCCCGAGGAGGTCTCTACCAAATCTTGACCGTAATCCTTCATAAATGTAAGCAATTTGTGGTAGGTTTCGTCGCTATAGCACACCACTTTCACATAAGATGCTTTATTTTCTTTTCCAAATTGTACCACGATGCTGTAGTCGTTACGTCCGGGACGCACCTCTTCATAGGCATCGGCTATGATTGCCAGCACGCTGAACGCTGTGTTCCATCCGTTGGCCTTACGAATAGCCCAGGTGTTGGTCTCATCGTCATACTTGAATTTGTTTTCCTTAAATTCCTTCTTGCTGAAATTAAGATATTTCGAATAAGGAACGTCTTGTGCACCTGCAACTATAGCCGTACACAACATAATAGTCAGTGTTAATACTTTTTTCATATACAATTTACATTTAACTCACATCGCAGGCTGCTACTATACAAGCTGCAATAAATATAGCTATAAATATCAATATCAGTATGATAGTATAAATAAAGTTTGTCAGTATCGACTTTAGAATATCTTTCACCCAGGTGCTTGCATAAACCCTGTGATAGGCGATGGCCAGATATATACTTGAAGCTATCTGCAACACGTATTTCAACAACAGCATCGATGGATTAATGGTGAGATGAAGTATGAAAACAACTATCATCAGAAACTCCAGAAACGCCGTGTAGTGTAACGCAAATATAAAATGATTGATTCCCGGGATTTTTTTCTTGCGTTGAACTAACTGTATAGAGAATGAGAGGAATGGTGCTGTAAGCAGAAATAGGATGGGGAAATAATGAGATGTAATGTTCACCATCTTCTCCCAAATCGTAATTGTGAGGTTCAGGTCACTATTGTCTGCTATATTCTCCTTGCTGAAATAATAGTTTCCACTATCGTCAGGGACCACAATTTTATCCTCGATGAGTACCTGCGGCAGCACTGCTACCCATTTGTCTAGTGCCTCTCCATTGGTATTCTCTATTGTTTTGATATTGCTTATGATTTTCGGATAATTATCGGCCAAATGCAATGGGGCCAGCAAGAGAACCGTATCCTTTGCGCTGTCCTGCATTTTCTGAACATACTGCTGGTCGTTCTCAAGCATTTGCAGCTGGAGAGCTGAGAACACCTGGTCGTCTTCTACCATAGATTGTACGGAGTTTGTCACCTTTTCTGTACCTGAAAAAAACAGGAACAGCGTAATGAAGACAAACAACAAGAACATATTCAATTTAAGGGGGTGCTCCTGTGAGGTGAATTTTCCGGCATTATACTCGTTAGTGAGATGTCCCGGGCGACGAATCAAAGTTCCGAATGTAGAGAAGAACTTATGATCCCATTTAACAGCGTGATCGAAGTACTCAAAGATGAAACTTCCAACAGTAGGTGTTTTGTCAACAGCCTTCTGTCCGCAACGGTGACAAAACATACCTTTGAGCTCGGTACCGCAGTTCAAGCAGTCCTTATAAGGCAAGTAGCTCAAATCATCTGTAATTTTCTTTTTATTCTTATGTTTCTTCATAGTCTGTATTAAATTCAAATTCAATTATCGGACGCGAAGTTCGAAAGGCATCCGGTCGTCCGATAGTCTCTTCGTATCCCTGTAGTCGTTTCGAGAATCTAATCTGTCCGGTGAACTTTAAGTGGTCGGTCGAGCCGGCAAGCAAATCTTATTTGATATTGGTTACCATACATATATCCAGGTATCTACCTTCACAACCATACATCATAATGGTATAAGTTTTTGTGTCTATGGAATCCTCAGATGGCACGACGGTGATGTACTCTTTCTCTATACACGATGCGAAAATGGCAACAAAAGGAGTAGTACCAATTTTTAAATGTTACCTTTCATCGGTTTAAGAAGCTGTTTAAATTTCTAAAAAAATATTCATATAGAAGCTGACGGTTTCGTCGTTTTTTATATTCAAAAATGCCTGTTTGACTCTTTTTTGCGGTTACATAGCCCGCTATGCGCCCTTAAAATATAAATAAACATACAATTCTTGCTCTATAAAAAACTTGGCGATATAATTTTAAACAGCTTCTAATAAGTATATATCCTTATTTAGGTTTATTATTGATAATGTCTTTAACCGAGAAACGTAAATCTACATCCCACAATTTCTTAGATTTAATACTGAAAGGGATTGCAGCCTTTCCTAAATCGAACTTCCAAATCTTGATTTCTGCTCCCGCTGAACCACCTATGCCTACACTGCCTTGAGTGTTGAATATCACCTCATTGCCTGTAATACCGGCATTGGCTCCAATTTTGGCTTGAGGGCCAACCTCTAAGAAAGGACCTATAGCCGAACCAAAGTAAGCACCCGAGTGAAGATAGAATCCTACACTTCCTGTGAGTGACATTGTAGCCGATGGAACTGCAGTCAACTTATCGTAATTGATGCCGGCGTGCCAGTCGAAATTGTTGAAGTTAGACCACTTTCCTCCATCGTATTTGGGTCCTGCCTGGAAACTGGCATCATAATGGAATGGAAGCATCATAGAGAGGTTACCATTGATTGAACCGCTACACTTAAAGACGAGACCATTTCTGAATATCACCGGTATAACGAAAGGACCAATGGCAAATGCAGTGCAAATTGGTGTTATCTCAAATACAGGGTAACTCTTTTCTTCCTTAAACTGGATTCCTGAAAATCTAAGATGAATGGGTGCATCGATGCTCACATTACCGTCCATCTTTGCCCAGAAACGATTTGTCTTAAAAAGGTTAATCTGGAAATAGATTTCAAGGTTAGCTTTGGCTTTCAACTTGGCATCAGCAACGAAAACGCCAATAGGATTTCCGTCCTTATCCTTCTTAGGATAAATATTGATTTTATCTTTATTGATGTCGAGCAAGTGCCAAGTCTTGGACCATGGTGCCAGTCTTGTTACAAGTATAGAGTCGGTCATCTCTTCGTATTCTTTCTCGGCCAGACTATACTCATATTCCTCGGGGTTTTCGTCATCCGGTGTATACAGAATGAATGGGTGAATCTTTCCTTCATCGTCAACAAACTGCTTGAAGTCCTCTTCATCATCCACATATTCGTAATCGTTTATTATTGCATCCGAACGTGAAAGCTTTCTTTCGGGACGGCTGGAGTTGTCGCTGAACAATTCTGTATCGAAGCAACCCTCAAGGTTTTCGAAAAGGTCGGCAATGCTACCGCTTTGAGTGGTGACAATGTATCCCGATGAAGTACGTTCTACTTCATCTACCACGCGAATGTAAGGCGGACAATCGATGTTTTCCCAAATATTCAAGACGTCGCCCTCCTTAAGTTCTGATATATTAAGGTAGGTGAGCAGACCTTCATTAATTTCGATGCGGACGGTGTCGCTGTCCAATCGTTTGATGTTCTCGGCAGCATCGCCTATAAAATCGTAGAATTTAAGCGCAAAAGCGCGAGGATTTGCTGTATAAGATGTTTCTACAATCTCGTCTGTGGGAGGAGTGTTGTCCGGAGTCGCTGGCGTTTCATTGTCATCGCTACATCCTATCATTAAGGTTGCTGAAGCAAGTATCAGCAATGTGAAATAAAATTTACTTCTAAAAAACATATGAACTTAATTATTAGTTTAATAGTGAATTATTTTTTGTTTTTTGCTTCTGTATTTGCACGCTCCACCAGTCGTCTGGTAGCTTCGCTCAAAGGAGGAACTGTGGAAGGTATCACAAACTTAACATCCGTAGGTTTGTTTTTGTATTCTTCATAGGCCTCTTCCTTGGACAGATAATCGCGGTCGACAACGTAATATTCAACCATGGAACGGATTACAATCGGATTGTCAGAATTCAACGCCATACGAAGGAACTTTCCCCTACCGTCTGCTTGCATGACAAAACCAGCTTCCAGCATGTCCTTCGGCTGATAGATTCCCTCCTCATTTACACGGTAAGTCTGTGTGAAGTAAAGTTGATTGAACTCCATGGTACAGCCTAAAAGTTTCAACTGCCAAGGAGATATTTTATGCTCTTTCGTATCTGCCAACCCGTCTAAGATTATGGTAAAAGTTTGGTCGTTCTGCTTTTTGATGAGCTCCATTCCCGACTTTCCCGGTTCTTCATATAGCTTGGCGGCATTCCCCGATTCCTTGAAGGATTCCGGAGCAGTAACCTCTTTGACAATCGGTTCAAATGTGGTT
>JAGCKB010000094.1 GCA_017647725.1 Bacteroidaceae bacterium | reverse complement strand
GCGAAGCGAGTTCCGCAGCACCCAAAAAACATCGTGAGCATTTTACGTTAAGATTTTCCGTGCGCAGAGCCTTTTGCCTACTTTTCGTCGGCACGAAAAGTAGGAGAAAAATAACAATGAAAGGCTGAATTTAGCAAACAGGCCTAAATGAGAGACTGAAAAAGTTTTACCGGACACCAATATATTGGAATATTGGTGTCCGATATAAGTTTTTTCAAATAAATAAAATTAGGGCTGATTCCATTTGCAGGTTTCAGCCCTTTGTGGTTATTTGGGTTTTGCAACAAACTATAACCTTGAGAAAAGTACACATTTTATCGGACAGCTATGGACAGAGCCTATATTGACTCTGAGAAGTTCGAAGAACTTACTCAGAGAGGTGTCATATATGCTGTCAATGGTAATGCAGAGACGATTAAAACGGTAATAGAGCCTGTTCAATAACCCAGAAAAGGATTGGGAGGAACATGCTGAATTCCATTGACAAACCACCTCCAAAACCGAATTAATATTGTCCGATGGTGTTTTTATTGATTATTTTCTGTTGTTTATTCAAAAACAAGTTCTCCGAAGAACTCAGGACGATGGAAACTGGGCTCGGGCCAGTCGATAGCGTTCCACGATATAAAATGCGGTGTGGGAAGATTGTCTCCGCATTTGTAGAAATTGGCACGCATACTCTTACCACTCCAGCTGTCGATACCGCTGCGGAAAAGTACATTGGCAGGGATAATCTCAATAAGGCTCCAACAGTTCTCGCCCTCACGTAATGAGAAATTCTCGTTACCCAATGATGGAATGCGCTTAATTGTATCGAGCAGTTCAAGGGGAGCGTTCTCCTTAGGCTCATTATGTGGATGCCAAGCCATAAGCATCTTGCCAATGCAGGTGCACTCAAAATTGTAGTAATCCATATTGCCTTCAGGTGAAACAAAGAACTCGACGCAGGGGTCGGTCCATACCTCTCCAAAGTCCTTGGTTACAAGAGTGTGAATGTCATTCTCGGTAACATCGAACTTAATATACAGGTTCTTGCCGTCGTGGAACAATTTAAAAGCTGCCTTTGGGGTATAAGGAAAATCCTTAGGCCAATTACAACAGTCAATAGCATTAGACTCAAGGGTCGAGAAAATCTTCTCAAGCTCGTCGGCGCAACTGCACGCAGGAACTATTTTGGGTACTGTGATTTTTTTCATAAAAGATTTAGTTTAGAAGTAGTTTGTCTGCGAAGATAAGCGATATTTTTCATAATCCCTATATTTCGGGTATTTTTGTTTGTTTTTAAAGGATGGTAATTATGCTTTTCTGTTTCTACACACCCTCCTTTGGGAAGGGTAGGGGCTAATCTATTTCATTCAACATCATAACAAAGAGGATGCTCCTTTACTACTTTTGGGGCATCCTCTTCTGATATATCACCGACGACTCATTGGCAACCGCTATACACTCCGGTCTCTAACTTATTCATTATGTATCGCAGAGCCTTTTGTGCCTTTACCGAGTTTCCCGAACTGTCGAGTGGTGGAGCAAAGGCTGCAATGCCGAACCTGCCGGGCAACACACCCATAATGCCTCCGCCTACACCGCTCTTTGCCGGCAGCCCCGATGTAAACATCCAGTCGCCTGTGTGTTCGTAGAAACCAACAGCGGCAAGCATCGCGGTAATCTTTGGCGCAAGTCTCTTCTCAAAGACTTTCTCTTTGGTTACAGGGTTTACACCTGCGTTTGCTATTGTTGCTCCACATATTGCAAGCTGCTTTGCTGTAATTCCAAGTGAGCACTGCCTTGTATAAAGGTCGAGCGACATATCGGGGTCGTCATATATACGATTATAGTGTCTAAGCAACCAGGCAATGGCACGATTGTTGAAATTACTCACGCTCTCCGACTTATAAAGTTCCTCTATCACTTGAGGCTTCTTGCCACACAAACGTTCGATATTTTCTACTATCGCTTTCCACTTATCGTCGCTGTTTCCCACAGGGCGCACCATACTCACAGCTGATATTGCACCGGCATTAACAAGCGGAGTGCTCGGGTGGTTCTTTTCCAGTAGAATTGCCATTATCGAGTTAAAGGGCATTCCTGTAGCGTCGGCACCAATCATGTGAAGGATAGTCTCGGCACCATACTGCTCGAGTATGAGAATGGCAGTCATAACTTTCGAAACCGACTCTATCCCGAATATGTAGTCGCAATCGCCCACCGAGATAATCTCACCATCGGGCATACAGGCTGCAATACCAAAAAGATTACTATCGACACGAGTAAGATAGGGAATGTAATCGGCATTCTTGCCGCTTTCGGTATTTTTGAACTCTTCATATGCCTCGTCTATGAGGCTTTTCAGTCTCTCTTTTGAAATGCCATTCATCATACTCTAAACAATTTTATCGGTTATTTCTTTTTTCCTGTATGGGTAAATACGTTACTCTTTACCTTCTCTTTCTTCTCGGCTGCGATGCGTGTCGAGGTAGGATACTGCAATTTATCAAGTTCGTCAACAGCATTTGCAATGTCGGTTAGAAGTTGGTCGGCCATGTCGCGGCTGAATCCTTGGCGCACCACAATGCGCATTACTGTTGTCTCCTCGATGTTCGCCGGCATAGTGTAGGCGGGTACCATCCAGCCACTCTGTTTTAATTTGTCCTGCAGGTCGTACAGTGTCCAATGGCAATTTTTTGCATACTCGGACTTCATCTCCCAGATAAAGAGCGGGTTGTTTACCTCGGGGCTATAGTTGCGGAAAGGCTTCATCTTGCCAATGGCGCTGTGTAGATATTTTGCAATTTCAATAGAACTGCTGTGGATAGCCTTGTAACCTTCGAATCCCAAACGGATGAATTGGTAATATTGTCCCAGAATCTGTGCTGCAGGACGCGAGAAGTTGAGTCCCACCTGAGAAATCTCGGCTCCAAGATAGTTTACGCTGAACGACATTGTATCGGGGAGGTGTTTTTTGTCTTTCCACACAACCCAACCAAGACCAGGGTATACAAGGCCATATTTATGACCGCTGGTGCTGATTGAGAGCACCCATTTCAGACGGAAATCCCATTTCTTGTCGGGTTCCAAGAATGGCAAAATGAAACCTCCCGAAGCTGCGTCGATGTGGATGGGAATATCGTATCCTGTCTCCTTGTTATATTTGTCGAGCGCCTTGTCAAGTGCCTCAACATCGTCGTTCAGTCCTGTCCAGGTTACACCCATAATGGGGACAACGCATATTGTATTCTCATCGCAAAGAGCAATGGCATCGTCGGGGCATAGGGTTAGTTTATCCTTCGTGAGGGGTACGGTGCGCATCTCAATCTGCCACAGTTGTGCAAACTTCTCCCACACAACCTGATAGGCCGATGATATTACAAAATTGGGTTTGTCAGTAGGTTTGCCCTCTTTCTCTCGGCGTTGCTTCCAACGCTGCCACGCTGCCACACCGCCAAGCATACAGGCCTCGCTCGAGCCTATACCAAGCGCTCCGGTTTTCCACTTCCCCTTCTCGGGTGTGTTCCACAGGTTGGCAACCATATTGATACACTTTGCACACATCACTGCTACACGAGGATATTCTGTTTCGTCGATGTAGTTAATGGCAATGGCATCGTTCATCAATTTTGTAGCGTAACCGTCCATATATGTGGTAACAAATGTTGCCAGATTAAGGCGCGGTTGCGTCTGTGCGTATGTCTCATCTTTTACCATACGATAGGCAATTTCGGGGGTGGTGGAGTGTTGTGGAATACGCTCCATTGGAGCCGATTGTAACATTTCCTCGGAACCAAACACGGCTGTTGTCACCGTTGTCTCTCTTTCAGTTTCATTTCTCTTCATTGTTCTCTTTTTTTAGGGTACTACAATTAAGGTTCTATGCCCTTAGAAACAGATAATCATAAGTTGAGGTTCAATCGCTTCTCTAAATTAATCTTAAAAGGAAAAAGAGTACTGAAATTATAATAGCTTATAACAAAAAAAGTTAAGGAATTAAAGAGTGAATATTATCCATACAAAGTTGCTTGTGTATGGATTTATTAAAAAAAATAAACAGCAATTTATTTTGTATGCTTATATAAAAACAATAAATTTGTACGTGAAGAATGCTATAATCAATCTTCTTTTAAAATAAGAACACACAAATATAAACACTAACTAATATGAAAATTTTTAAAACTACACTTGGCTTGTGCTCTTTTCTTGCTCTATGCGCTTGTACAAATAGTACCACGACACAAAATAGCGCTGAGAGTACGCAGCAGAAGCAAAGTGTGATTAAGGAGGAGACAACCGATAAAGAGGAGGCAGAAGGTGTAAAATTTCTTGATATAACGCTGGAACAAGCACTTGAAAAAGCCAAGAGTGAGGGCAAAACAGTATTTATTGATTTTTACTTAAAGACTTGTGCTCCTTGTAAAAAGATGGAGAAAATAGTCTTTACAACTAAAGAGTGTGGCGAATATATAAACAATACTTTCATACCAATTAAGATTGACGGTGAAGATGATGGCGTGGGAACAGAAATGACCAAACAATATAAAATATTCATTTATCCCACCTTTTTAATCATAGCCCCCGACGGTAATAAATTAGGTGAAATTAACGGTGCCGAATTTGATGTTAATAAATTTATAGAGTCGTTAAATGAGATAATCAAACAGCAGAAATAATCTTTTATATTAGAATAATAGAAATAAAGAATGTATCGAAGGAACTTCAACCTTGATACATTCTTTTTATTTGATAGAGATATATTAGTCTATAATATCCAACGTACAAGCATAAAAGTATAACTTATTACAGCTTCTTAAAACAAATAGTCCCTTTTGTTTGTTACGACAAAAAAAGAGTATGAATATAGAGACAGGAAAGGGTACT
>JAGCKB010000093.1 GCA_017647725.1 Bacteroidaceae bacterium | reverse complement strand
CATTAACAGTGCGGTAGCCGAATACGTTGCCGTGCTCGCCCTCCTTGACAACTGTAGGCAGATAGTCGTAGAAGCCTTGTGGTGTGCCCGTGGGGTGCTCAATCATTGCATTGCCTGCTGCCGAGAATTTCCATATTTCGGCATTCGGGTCGTTATAGTCTTCGCTGTATTTGAGTGCTGTGGTCATATCCATTACCTCTCTTACTGTTGCATCGCCGAACCCCGATTTTGCCAATTGGGGTATGTACTCTCTAACTAATTTTGCGGTGTCGAGTCTGCCTTCGGCAACAAGTACCGAGGCAAGAGTGCCTGTGAAGGATTTTGTTACCGACATCACTGCGTGTACTTCCGAGGGTGTGAGAGCACCGAAATATTTTTCGTAAACTATTTTGCCATCGTGGAGGACAATCATTCCGTCGGTGTAGTTTATCTTTTGTGACTCGGCAATGGTTATAGGTGTAATGCTTCCTGTGGGTAGGAATTTTATACTGTCGATATTTTCGTCTATGGCTCGTGAAAATTCTATTGGTGGCTGTCTGTTTCCGCGCGGAACATTTACCGTAGGCATAAACTCGCGCATATGCACGACACTGTAGCGCAGGGCAGGGAACTTAAAGAATGAACCGTCGCGGGCATTTATTCGCTTGTCTATGGGTGGTGGAAATCCTCTCATATAACCTGTCTCAGCAGGGTCGCTCTCTATGCTGTTGTATCGGTTTTCTTGTGAAAACATGCTTGTCGAAACTGTTATCATAGCTAAAAATATAAAATTTCTTATTCTCATAATTGGTATGTATGCGGTTTATATATAAACAAATCAGTGGCAAATTGTTCTATAATTCCAATGAGAAAAAACTATTCTAATGTTTTTTAGTAAATAGAAGATACTTTTTCAAAAAAGTACTTATCTTCGCAAAATAATTTATAACACGATATTAAAAACTACCATTATGATTAAGAAAATGCTTTTCTGTGCAGTGGCTCTTTTGGCTGTTGTTCCGGCTATATGCCAAACTAATTTGCAGTTACATTACGACTACGGACATAAGAATTATGGCGCGGAGTTAAAAGATCGTCCCGAACTTACGTTTACAATAGAGAATGTCTCTCTTTTTGATTATGGATTATCGACCTATTTCTTTATAGATGCCGATCTTGCCAATAATAAAATGGTTGGCGCTTATACCGAGATTAGCGTCGACAAGACTATTTTTGATTTTCCGGTATCGGCTCATATAGAGTATAATGGTGGGTTGAAGACTAATCCCGATGGTGTAAAGGGCTTTGCTTACAATGATGTTTATCTTGCAGGTTTGGCACTGCATAATTACGATAATGGTAATATGTTCACTTTGCAGTGTCTTTATCGTTATATGTGTAATCATCCAAGTGAGAAGTCGAGCTATCAGGTTACGGCAGTGTGGAATTACTCTCTGCTTCAAGGGATTTTATCATTTAACGGCTTTATGGATGTGTGGCGCGACAAGGATGTCGAGGGTGATTTAGTGTTCTTGAGTGAACCGCAGTTGTGGATTAACCTTAATCGTTTAGTAAAAGGGCTTAACCTTAGTCTGGGTGGTGAGTTGGAAGTGAGCTACAATTTTGTTCCTTTTAACGATAAATCACGTATAAAGGAGAATCGATTGGCTCTTTGTCCCACTATTGCTGCAAAGTGGAGTTTCTAAGATAGCTCTTTATATTCAATATTATGACAAGAGGATGACTTTTAGGGGGCATCCTCTTGTCATAAATAATTGCTTTTTGATGCAGAGTTATTAGAAAATAAAATTCAAACAGCTTCTTAAAATCTAAAGATTTTCTATCCCAATATGTTCAAATGCTCCTCACTGAATGAAGCCGAGTTTATGCAGCAGAGATTATTCATCAGTTGCTTGGCCGAACTTGCACCAACAAGTGTCGAGGTAACTCCCTCTTGCTCCAAAATCCACGCAAGAGCTGTTTGTGCCATGTTCTCGCCACGGCTATCGGCTATGCTTTTTACGGTGTGCAGATACCTTATCAGCTCGGGAGTGAGACGATCGGCGGTGAGTGTCCTGTTCTCTTTCATACGTGAATCCTGCGGTATATCGTTTAGGTAGCGCTCGGTGAGTAACCCTTGTGCAAGTGGTGAGAATGAGATGAATCCCACTCCTTTCTGGCGGCAGAAGTCGAGTATGCCCTCTTCTTGTGGAGCGCGGTCGAGGAGGTTCAGCCTGCCTTGATAGATAAGCAGGGGAACGTCGCGTTCTCTAAGATAGTCATAAGCGAATTTCAGTGCTTCCAACGGCCAACGCGATATTCCTGCATATAGTGCTTTTCCTGCACGTACAATATCTACTATTGCCTGCAAGGTCTCTTCCAGGGGTGTATGCGGGTCGTATCTGTGTGTGTAAAAGAGGTCGACATAGTCGAGCTTCATTCGCTTGAGACTCTGGTCGAGGCTTGCTATGAGGTATTTGCGCGAGCCCCAATTGCCGTAGGGTCCCTCCCACATATCGTATCCTGCCTTGGTGCTGATGAACATTTCGTCACGATAGGGTCTGAAATCGCGTTCCATAATCGTACCGAATGTCTCTTCGGCTGTGCCATAGGGTGGGCCGTAGTTGTTGGCAAGGTCGAAATGTGTTATTCCATTGTCAAAAGCTGTGTGTAATATCTGTCGGCTCTTGTCAAAGGGGCTTGTTGAGCCGAAATTCTGCCAAAGTCCAAGACTTACCTTGGGCAGCAGTATTCCACTGTGTCCGCACCGGCGGTAGATGAGTGAACTGTTCTCGTAGCGTTTGCTGTTGGCTGTATACTGGTTCTCTTCCATAATTGTCTGTTATTGATTATCCTGCTTTTTGCAGCTTAAAAGTTCTCGTACAGGTATATCTAACAATTCGCTGTCGTTATTGTCTTGTATTTGTTGCCACAGCTCTGCAATATTCTCATTGTTATGAATCTCGCTGAGTGTGGATATTACATCGCTGTTACGTCCTGCGTTGTCAAGGTCTGAGAGCATTTGACGTACGGTGCGACCACAGTAACGTTTACTCAGATACAGTGTCTCGCCCTTACCGGTGAACAGTACTCTCTTGTCGTGCAGATGTGAGATAATGTGATTGGTGAGGTGAGCGGGTAGGGCATACTCTTTCTCGGCATTGGCAGCTATTGTCT
>JAGCKB010000092.1 GCA_017647725.1 Bacteroidaceae bacterium | reverse complement strand
TGGGCATTATCAGTGCCTTTCCTGTGGGGATGGAGGGCCGGTCGCTGCACAATTGTGCGAAGGGCTCTTTTGTCTCATCAACCCCGATACCTTTTTCCAGGAGCGCGGTGCGCCAATTCTCAACCTCGGCAATAGAACACACTGTACCGTCAACGCCCACTGTGTCGCCCTCGTTAAGTACGCTGCACAGCCACTTTACTATCGAGGGGGTGTCGGCATCGCCATCTTTCATAAGAGTGTAGCCCGTACCGCTCAGTTGCTCTTCGGCAGCCAGCCAATAGCGCGAGTCGGTCCACAGACGTGCATCGTCAAGGGTTATGACTGCTGTTCCGGCCGAGCCGTCGAAGCCGCTAATCCACTCACGCGACTTCCAGTGATTGGCTACATACTCACTACTGTGTGCATCGCTGCTCACTACTATAAATGCTTGCAAGGCGTTCTCTTGCATATATGCGCGCAACTGCGCCAAACGCTCTACTATATCTCTTTTCATAATACTGTTTTCTTAGAAGTTTCTTAGATGTCTTCAATTAACGAAATACATTCTCGTCCCAGAACTGCTGTATATTGGAATCGCTGTTCGTGCGGTCGTTGTCCATTATAATCTTGAAATTTATGGGTATTGTCAGTTCGGTGCGCACCTTTTTACCGTTTTTCTTTCCTGGCTTCCAGTCGGGCATATTCTTTACCACGCGCACCGCCTCGGCATCAAGTTCCTTAGAGACCGAGCGTAACACCCTCACACCTGTTATAACACCATTTGCCTCTACTGTAAAACCCACGACAACCTCGCCAACTGCACCGCTGCGACGAGCTTCGGCAGGGAATTGCGCCTCTTCTAAAAGATACTTTTGCAGTCCACGCTGTCCCGTCGGGAATTTTGGCATCTCAATCTTGTCTTTCTTCTTCTTTTGAGTTTGGGGCAAGAGGGATGCAGGGCTAACAGTTAACACTGCCATCAAAGCAGCAAACAACAAAGTAAATAATCTCTTCATAGTCTTATTCAGTTGTTTACATATTTAATATGCGAAGATACGAATATAGTCAGATAGAAAAAAGAAAATTCCTCAATAATCTTTCGATTATCAAGGAATTTATTTTCAGATTAAGAAGCTATTTAAATTTATATCGTCAATTTTTTTATAGAGCAAAAATTGGGTGTTCAATTCGTTTTTCCATAATGTTATTGTTTTATTGTCGGAATTTGTTCATATTCCGTTGGTGATTTCCACACGGGAGGTCGTGCTGTTCACCTTAATAACCTGTATCTGGGTGGTAATACGCTCCTTTAAACTTTCGACGTGGCTGATAATGCCAATCTTTTTTCCGCCTATCTGGTGCAGTCTTTCCAGAGTGTCTATGACTGTGGAGAGATATGTATGGTCCAGCGTACCGAAACCTTCGTCGACAAACAGAATATCCATTGCCAAGGCTTTCTTGCTCAACGTAGAAAGTCCCAATGCCAATGCAAGAGATATCAAAAAGCCTTCACCACCTGAGATGGTTGTAGTCGGACGGGTTATTCCGCCTGCCTCCTTATCAAGAATAAGAATGGTCAACGAGCCCGGATTACACTCCAGTTCGTAGCGGTCGGTCAGTTGACGAAGGTAGTGGTTGGCTCCTATAAGCAGATGACGCAGCACGTAGCTCTGTGCAATGTTACGGAATTTCTTGCCGTCACTGCTGCCAAAAATGCTATGCAGCCTATCCCACTTGCTGAGTTCGGTTGCACTCTTCTCCAGTATTTCAATTTTCTTCTTGAGATTCCTGCAGGTCTGCTCGTTGTTTTCAAGTATAGCTTTGTCCTTACCTTGTGACTCGAGACAGTTTTTCTGTATCGCCTGAATTTCAATCAACCGTTCTTCGATACCGCTGACATATGTCGGTATATCTGTGATTGCAAGATTGACATCCATCTTCTTCATACTCTCTTCCAGCTCTGCCTGTCGATTTATAATCTGTTGCAGTGCCTGGTTCAAAGTACTCTTTTTGTTCTCCATCTCAAGCTGTCTGTTACGCACCGATTCCATCTGCTCCGATGTATATGCAACCAGTTCTGCGATACGGCTTTCGCTCACTGCGCCCCGTTGTGTGGTATATTGTTTGAGCATAGTATCATATTTACAGATATTATTTTCTGTTTGAGTATATGCCTGTACCACATTCATAACATCACGGTCGAGTTTGTCCCATTCCTTTAGAAGCTCTGGTACACAAGCGTTTGTGGCAGATATTTCGGTCCACAGAGGAAAATGCTGTTCAACGGCTGCACTATGTTGACGGCACTGTTGCAGCATAGTTTCTGCCTGGAGCAGCGTCCTACCAAGTTCATCGACCCTCTGCACTGCTTGGTTGTATGTGTCTGCTTCAGCTGAAATACAGTTAATATATGAGTCGCCTTTCTCTTTATATTGCTGTAGGTCGACAAGTTCTCCCAATTTATCCAAATTGGTATTCTTTGTCTTTGTCAAGGAGTCGATGGCCTCTTCTTTTGCTTTCATCGAGCTCTTGCAATCACTCACTTTCTTTTCGGCACAATTCTGTTCGTCGCGAATCTTTGCTGTATTTTGTACTGCCGTTTCCCTATTCTTTTGGGCATCCCCGAGCTTCTCCTGCAAAGCGGTCGCAACTTGCAATTTCTCAAAGATATCGATATGCGTCTGTTTGCAGTCGGCTATCTCTTTTTGCACCTTTTCCTTGTCGGCACATTCACCAAACAACGAGTGAGCCTCCAATGACATCTGTGCTTTAGCCAATGTTTCTCTTGTCTGTACAAGGTTACTATTCAGTCCTGCCAGGGTTGTTTCAGAAGCCCGGATGTTTCCTTTCAGTCGGTTCTCGACATTCAGTGTATCTTCCCACTCCTTCTTTTTCGACATTAGTACCTCGGTCATTGGTAGCAGTCTGTTTTCCAAATCCTCAGGAGTGAACAGATTTTCGATGATGTTACCGCACAGCGGACAGCTATCGCCTTCGTGCAGGGTGGTACGTATGGTTTCGAGCAGACGTGAATCATCCAAATTCTTTTTTAACTGCTCATATCTCTGTTTGAAGTCATCATACTCCTTTTGTGCCTGCTCAACTGTCAGATTGTATGATTCCTTTTCCTTCAAAAGATCTTCGAGCTGTTTCTGCACCTCGCATACACTCTTTTCATCCTGCTTTGTCTTATCCTGTATTTCATCCACTTTCACAAATAGTCCTTCAAGATATTGCAAGGCTGTCAAGCGGTTATTATTCTCGCTGTTCATCCTTGTCAATTCAACAAGGTTGTAGGCTTCAGCCTTTTCTTTTGCTTTATCGTACTGCGAAAGCGCCTCTTGTTCGAGTTCTAAAGCAGCTTTCAGCTTCAGTTGCTTTTCATCGAGTATGGTTGTCAGCCTAACCAGTTCTTGTCTGTAATTTTCTTTTTCTTCGATGGCCTTTTGTAATGCAATGTTGTCATTATTAATCAGTCCTACCATCTGCTTGATAAAGGGCACCGAATCATACAGTTCTTTCTGCTGTTGACGAGAATCGATGAATGTTTTTTTCTCTTCGCACTCTTTTTTCATCTCTTCTATAGCCGTTTCTTCGTAAAGCAGCCCACCCCTGAGACGTGTGTATGTCAGAAGCAGGGACGATTCACGCGACTGCAAAGTACTTTTTTGTTCCATCCAGGCTTTACGCTCGACAAACCAAGTGCGTGCGTCAGAGGTACTATACCACTCATTCATGCGGCTCATTGTCTGAATATACTCATCGCTGCTCAGTTGTTTCAGGAAGTTGTCATATTCACCGGCAGCCGTTTCTCTCTCCTGCGTTGTCTGTCTGTAATCCTTTACCAAGTTCAGACGGGTTGTCAATGAATTTTCCTCTTCTTTCGATTCATCGAAAAACCTCTGTGCCGACCGTATATTTTCATTCAGTGTATTTATCTCGTCTTCGGAGAGTGGTTTGATATCACCAATTTGCCCCTTGATAATTTTCACGTCGTTTTCCTTCTCGGCTTTGCAACGATGGATTTCCTTGCTTATTTCGGTATATATCTCGGTTCCGGTCAGTTTCTCAAGGATGACCGATTTTTCACTTTCGTCACTGCGCAGAAACTTGGTAAATTCACCCTGTGCCAACATTGTGGTACGGCAGAACTGGTCAAAGGTAAGCCCAATACACTCAGGGATGATTGCTTTCATCTCCGCTTTCTTGGAAACAATAATATTACCTTTTTCATCGGCCAATGACCATTCCTCTTCCTTGATACTGCGGATGTCGTTGCCCTTGGACTTTCGTTTTGCACGTTCTACCTGCCAACAGGCCATCAGCTTTCGGTCATTGAGGTCGGTGAACCACAATTCTACTCTGGCCAAATCGGTACCTCGTCGCATCAGTACACGTGGATCATTGATTTTAATATCTTTTCCAAAATTTTCGGTACGTTCGTTATAGCTCTCGTTGTTTGCACTATGAGTGCGCGGGGTACGATTGTAGAGTGCCAGACTGATGGCATCCAGAATAGTACTCTTGCCGGCACCTGTCGGGCCGCAAATCAAGAAACAAGATTCATCGGCGAGCGGGCCGTTCTCAAAATCTATGGTTGCACTTTCAATGGAGGCAATATTGATTATATGTAGTTTCAGTAGTTTCATAACCGGTTCTGTTCAATCTGTTCAACAATGTTACCAAGCATATCCTTCAACTCAACATCCAGTTCTTCTCCGGTGGTCTCTTGGTAATACAGTTCGGCCACATCAACGGGACTCAGTTGCTTTATTTGTTCCACGTCCAGCATCTGACGTGTTGCGTTGCTTTCACGTTTCTCTTGCTCCCATTTGAAGCAACAGAAACGGGCAGCCTTGCCTTTAACGGCATTGTATGCCTGTTCCATAGCATCGGCCGGAGCGTGATGTTCGATACGGACATTTAAGCGGACGTAACATTTTTCATCATCCGGCATATCCATCAAGGATGCAATGGCTTTTTCGAACGGGGCAGCTTCCTCGGGTAAGGTACGCAATGACCAAGGATTGTCTATCTTGACGGTACGTATTTCGGGTACTGCTCCGGCGGTTTCTATTCGAACGATGCTTACCGAATGTGAATAGTTCTCGTCGAAGCTAACGGGAATGGGAGTTCCACAATAGCGCGCCGGATAACCGTTGATATTCTGCGGACAGTGAATGTGACCCAGTGCGAGATAATCATAACCGAGGCCCAATTCTGCCGCATCCACGAAATCCATATTACCTCGCAGTAGGTCGTGTCCTTCGGTATTGCTACCACTCACAGCGAGGTGTGCTGCCACTACTACAGGTTTGCCATCCTTGTTAACCTCTTTCACAACGTTATCCATATAACGGTGAAACACAGCCTGTCGTTCTTCGCGTGGAGTGTCCGCTTCGATAAGGGGATAGTTTTGTGGAAATACGTGCGGAAGTGCCACCACATACCCCTTTTCACCGATGGGAATTATGTGCCGACGGAAATCAATCTCATCGTTTTCGTTTCGTTCGATGCGTCCTATGATGTGCACATTCAAATGACTCCATACGGATGAAGAAATTTCCAGACGGGTTGCACTGTCGTGGTTGCCTGCTATAACGACTATCTGCATCCCGGGAGACGCCTGACGCACCTGGTCGAGGCGGTCGGTAAACAGTCGCATAACGGTATTGGAGGGGGTGGCATTATGATAGATGTCACCGCTAACTATCAGGACATCGGGTTGCTCTTCGGCTACAATATCCCTGAGCTGTAGAAGAAAGGCATTATGTTCTTCATTACGGTCATACGAATAAAATTCCTGACCAAGATGCCAGTCGCTTGTATGTATTATTTTCATATAATCTGTTTTATAAAAACAAATATACAAAGAACTTGCGTAATAATGGCCGGATGAGATTAAAAAATAAAAATTGGTTGGTACATAAATTCAACTAAAACAGAGAAAAGTCATATAAATCGAGTAGGTAGGAAAAACCTTCGTTTCCCTACCTACTCGATTTTTCGTAACCATCCGCTAAAGTACCCGTTGTAACAATTGTAGTTTTGTATGAATTTTGAATCGGCAAGATTGCTACAGAACTACAACT
>JAGCKB010000091.1 GCA_017647725.1 Bacteroidaceae bacterium | reverse complement strand
TGGGCGTTGACGGATTCGAACCGCCGACCCTCTGCTTGTAAGGCAGATGCTCTAAACCAGCTGAGCTAAACGCCCGAAAGGCTGCAACCCTCAATTGCGATGCAAAGATATAGCTTTATTTTTTAACACACAAATTTTTTACCACTTTTTTCTTAGCAAATACATATTTATTGACAATTCCAGCTATTTAGGCAGCAAAAGAGCCCAGTTATTACCAAGAATCGCCAAAAAGGCCTCAGCACTTATTCGGTCCACTCCCCTCAATTGCCCAGAGGATTGGAATGGGATATATAAAAAACAGAAAGCCGCAGCAGTCTGCTGCGGCTCTATATTTCACTTTATCGTTAATTACTTTACGATAGAGATGATAACTCGACGGTTGAACTTAGCAGGTTTCTCAACTGCTACACCACCCTTACCCTCAACAACGAGCTGATCCTGGGGAACACCAAGCTCAACAAGTTTCTCGGCAACAGCCTTAGCACGTGCCTCAGAGAGTTTCTGGTTGTACTCAGCCGAACCTGTAGCGCTATCAGCGTAACCAACAACTGAAAGCTTAACGCCTGCATTCTTAGCAGCATCGGCAAGTGACTGCAAGTTGATAATCTCCTTCTTAGAAGCAATCTTAGAAGAGTTGAATGCGAAGAATACCGACTGAGCTACGTCAACATAAGCGGGCTCGTTCTCGAGCTGCTTAATCTTAACCTGAGCCTGTGAGAGAGCATTCTTAGCAGCTGTGAGCTGGTTCTTGAGCTGTGCATTCTCTGACTCCTTAGCCTGGAGCTGCGCATTGAGCTCGGCAAGAGCTGCTGCGTTAAGAGCCATGATAGCGTCAACATCGGGAGTATTATCCCAAGTGCACTTGCCAAGACGGAATGTAACACCCACCTGAGCAGTAAACATCCAATCATAACCGTTAGATGTCAAGTTAGCAGTAGGAGCGAAACCCTTCTTTGCCATCATAGAACCAAGCTCAAGGTTGATAGCCCAACGTTTAGCAATGCGGAATGTATTCAAGATACCGAAGTTACCTGTAAGCGAACCATTCTTCTTGTTATCTCCTGCACCGGGAACATCAAGATTTGCTGCATAACCGAAACCTACATAAGGAATAAAGTTCCAAATGCGCTTCTCGTTGTAACCACAGATAAGGTTGCTAAGGTTGAACAAAGCATCGAAGTGTGCATTATAGAATGAGTAGTCCTCGCCATCCTTATAAGCATTGAACTCGTAACCGTTGTAACCAATTCTCCAACCGAAGCCGGGTGTGTGCCACTTACCAACGTGAGCCGAAATAGCAGGGAAAGTTACATGATCGAACATACTCTCACCGTGAGTTACAACAGGATTATAAACCTGAGCACCGATGTTCACATCTATAAACCAGTTGCTACCAAAGCTATTGGTAATAACACTGTTCTTTACAGTAGGAACTACGACCTCGCTCACTGTCTCCTGTGCAAAAGAGACCATTGCAATACTGGCAATAGCCAGCGACATCATAAATTTTTTCATACTTGTATTAATTAGACACTAAAATTATTAATTCAATTAAGCTACCTCACCCTATCAAAACATAATGCTGAACAGAAATGTTTACGACACACCAACGCACAATAAACCTACTGCACCCACTAAGTCAATAAAGCTTGGTTTGCAAATTTACGTAATTTTTATTAACACAAGTATTAAAGAATATTCAAAAATACATCTGTTAACAAATTTTAACTATCAAGATAGAATATTTTCCTATTTATGCTATTTGAAAAACTTTCTATCTATATCGGTATCGGGCATAATATATACAATAATCTGTCCATCGGGGGTACGCGCAGGTTCAGAAACTTTAAAAAGCGACGTAACAAGATTACTCATCTCATCGGGCGTAAGTATCTGCCCCGTGACAATAGCAACCTTGCGCGCCATAGATAGTGCAAGCTTTTCATAAAGTTTTTCACGCACACTGAATGTCTGCTCCATTGCCGAATGAATAATATCCAACAACAGTTCAGTCGGAGAGAGCCCTTCGGTATCTACAGGGACTCCATTTAGCGAGAAGCTACCTCCTCCCAACGACGATATTTCAAAGCCCAGACTCTGAACCTCCTGCGATATTGAGTCGAGTGCTACTGCTTCGGCAGCACTAAGGTCGAGACGCTCGGGAAAAAGCAGACCTTGAACATAACCTTTATTGTCGCGAAGCTGTCCTATGTACTTTTCATATAGAACTCTTATATGTGCTCGACGTTGATGCACCCACATCAGTCCCGACTTTACCGGAATAAGTATATACATTCCCTTATACTGCGACATTGGAACAAAATCATCGGCAACAAAGCGTGGTTCCTCTTCCAGGCTCTCTACAGGTGCTGCAATAGGAATTGAGATATCCTCAAAAGGAGAGGGGTCGACAATAGCACCGGCCGAATCGCGGTAGAAAGCCTCCCAATTATCTCCTCGGCCATCATCATTCCTGCGAGTGCGGAAGGGGTTATAGTCG
>JAGCKB010000090.1 GCA_017647725.1 Bacteroidaceae bacterium | reverse complement strand
AATTCTTTTAGTGTGTCGACATGATGTTTTTTAAGAACGTCGTATATTGACGATAGACGGCTGTCGACATAAACGAGTCTCTCGGGCGAAAAGGTTACCCTCTCGGCACGCATATTTATCTCGCTGCAGCAATCCTTAAGCTCAATGTAGTTTGTCTCTAACCTCTCGGAGAGTTCGGCTGCCGCAGGATAGTGCGAAGCCACACGTGAAAGAGCCGACGCTGCATCGCGCAACTGCTGCACAAGGTTACACTCCCCCTCTCCATCAATCATATTCAGCGCTCCACATAGTGCCGCCTTAATCTCCTCGGCGTGCGACAGCTCCATCTGCTCCTGTTCAAGCTCCTCCTGCTCATCCTCGCGCAACTCCAACGCATCCACCTCTCCAATCTGGAAACGCATAAAATCCTCGTCACGACGACTCGACTCGAACTCCTCACGCAAACGAGCAAGCCTGCCACCAATATCCTTATACTCCTTGTAAGAAGCAATATAATCATTTAACTCCTCCTCGCCGTCCGAGAGCGTATCAAGTACATTGAGCTGAAAATTCCTATCGCCCAGCAGCAGATTCTGATGCTGCGAGTGAATGTCGAGCAACGAATTTCCAAGCTCCTTTAGTTGTGTCACCGTCACAGGGGTGTCATTTATAAATGCACGACTGCGTCCCGATACCGTAACCTCGCGACGAATTATGCACTCGGTCTCGTCATAATCAAGGTCATTAGCTTCGAAGAATGGTTGCAGAGTATATCCTGTAAGGTCAAAGATACCCTCTATAGTGCAACGGCTTGCCCCTTCGCGCACCATTTTGGCATCGGAGCGTTGTCCAAGCATCATTGAGATTGCACCCAGAAGCACCGATTTTCCCGTTCCTGTCTCTCCTGTGATAACAGAAAAACCGTTAGAAAATCCAATTTCAAGATGGTCGATAAGAGCAAAATTTTCTATTTTCAGTGATTTCAGCATAGCTTTTTATTAGCGCGATCTAAGTATTTTATCCCACGTTTCCGACTGCGAGGGGTTAATCTCGGATAGAATCTTAACAACTCCTTTTTTCTCATCCTCGCCACCCACAAACGAGTAAATATTGGCAATCTCCTCTTTTTTATATTCGGTAAAGAGTTTTGTTATATAGGCAAGCGGACGATTGTTATATGCCTCTTGCAGCATCGAGATAGACTCTGTTATAACCTTTCGTCCACCCTCGACATCCTTGAACATCGTATCGAGTCCAAGACGATGATACTTGTAGTAAAGCCTACGCAAAGGCTCCATTGCACCGTTCATATAATCGTCAATTACCGCATAACGATTATTATCGCCACTTCCGGCACGCCAACCGCTATCGCCCAAGTTCTGTGCATTATTGGCAATGTTAAGCGCAAGATTAAGAAAATCGCTTCCGCCCAACTCGCCCATTGAATCCATATCAAGACCAATGATAACATAGGCATAAAAGGCTATTACCGCCGTCAGATTATTATCCAGGTTATCTGCATTAAATTCTAATCTATCGTATGGCTGATAAGTAAACCTTATACCCTTATCCTCATATTTGAACAGAATAGAGGAATATGTCGAGCCGAAAATCGGTCGCGCCCCCTGCACCATTAGTGAACAGGTAAACGAGCCGTCGTCCTTATATGAGTCTACTATAAAAGTAAAATTACAGGTTATACGCTCCTGCTCCTCATAGGTATAATCGGTCCATTTACGATTATTTATAAACTCGGTAAGAGCATCCTTCAGCACCGTAAAGACCTCGGTATTTGTTCCCTGCACTTTTGAGGTGTTAAGGATTACTGTTGCATTAAGTTCTTGCGCCTCGATGCTCATTGGAGCAAACATCAACAGCAGAACCATAAAAAGTCGTGCAAGATGCGCAACAATATCACGTGCAACCTCACTCTTGCTCTTTAACGGATACTCGGTAGCACCCTTGCCGTCTATTATAGTAACCTTGTTTGTATCTACCGCAAAGCCTGCTCCTTTATCCTCAAGAGAGTTCAGTACAATGAAATCAAGGTTTTTCTTCTTCAGTTTAAGACGAGCATTAGCCACTGCATCGTTTGTCTCTAACGCAAAGCCGCCGAGCAGTTGTCCGCTGCGTT
The DNA here is from genome assembly GCA_017647725.1 of Bacteroidaceae bacterium. Taxonomy (GTDB): domain Bacteria; phylum Bacteroidota; class Bacteroidia; order Bacteroidales; family Bacteroidaceae; genus HGM04593. Next base: position 4,347 of record JAGCKB010000090.1, on the reverse strand, counting down.
TGCTCTGTCCAAGAGCCGCAGCAATGTCGGGGTTAGCCTCAAGCTCTATATTCATACTCTCCTCGGTACGCTTTATCTTCTTATCGGCTTGCACTGATGGTCGATAATCGGCCACAGCTGCACTGAGGATAGCAGCATCACACCCCTCAAAGGCATCTACTGCGGCAGAGTACATCTCACGCGCCGACTCGACGTCCACACGTTTTATTGCCGAGTGCGGCGTAGGCAAAGATACCGGCCCCGCCACAAGTGTAACCTCGGCACCCATAAGAGCACACTCTTTTGCTATGGCAAAACCCATCTTACCCGATGAGTAGTTACCGATAAAACGAACAGGGTCAATCTTCTCATATGTGGGGCCGGCCGTTACCAGCACCCTCTTACCGGCAAGAGGCCCCGGGAGAAAAAAACGATTTTTCAGTTGCTCAACTATATTCTGCGGCTCCTCCATACGTCCTTTTCCCTTCAGATGACTCGCAAGCTCGCCCTCACCAGGCTCAATTATATAATTGCCATACGAGCGAAGCACATCAAGATTCCGTTGCGTCGAGGGATGAGCATACATGTCAAGATCCATCGCCGGAGCAATGAGCACAGGAGCTTTCATCGACAGATATGTTGTAACAAGCAGATTATCGGCAATGCCACCAGCCATTTTTCCTATTGTAGAGGCTGTTGCCGGAGCCACTATCATAGCATCGGCCCACAATCCCAACTCGACGTGACTGTTCCACGTACCATCGCCCGAATGAAAAAAGTCACTCAATACAGGACGTCCAGAAAGTGTCGAAAGCGTAAGAGCAGTGATAAACTCCTTTGCCGATGGTGTCATTATAACCTGAACCTCAGCACCCTCTTTCACAAGCAATCGCACAAGCAATGCAGCCTTATAAGCAGCAATGCTACCGGTTACCCCAAGTACAATTTTCTTTCCTTTCAGCATACTCTACAGCTTTTATTTTTTCATTCCACGCAGTTTTATGCGCGTAAGCACCTGCTTGGTGTTAAGCGGAAAATCACCATTCATAATCCAAGCATAATATCCGGGGTCGCGCGCAAGAACAACATCCACCCTCTCACCCTTATATTTTCCGAAGTTTATCAGCTCGTTTCCTGCATCGTCATACACCATTCGTCCTGCAAAATCGACGTTACGTGTAAACGATGAAAACTGCGAAAGAAAATCCATATCGTTCTTCAGCACCTCGGGATAGTGGTCGAGTTGCGCTTTAAGAATCTCATACGTTGCACGAGTATCGGCAAGAGCACTATGAGCATTTACAAGCTCGGCGCCACAATAGAACTTATATGCTGCCGACAAGGTACGTTGCTCCAACTTGTGATAAATAACCTGCACATCAATGGCACGATGGCGAGTGAGGTCTATATCAACCTGCGCACGCAAAAATTCCTCGGCAAGCATAGGAAGATCGAAACGATTCGAATTAAATCCTGCAATATCGCATCCCATAAAATCATTGGCAATATCCTTTGCCACATCCTTGAATAGAGGACAATCCTTTACATCCTCGTCTTTAATTCCGTGCACAGCCGATGACTGCTCGGGAATGTGCATGCCGGGGTTTATGCGCATTGTACGAGAGACCTCGTTACCATTTGGCCACACCTTAATGTAGCATATCTCTACAATGCGGTCTTTTGAGACATCAACACCCGTTGTCTCCAAATCGAAAAATATTATAGGGTTTTTTAGATTAAGTTCCATAACGTGTCAGTTTTAGTTTGTTCTTCATTAATTAAGAGGATGTGTCAAAATAAAATTTTGCCGCACCCTCTTTTTTTGTTATTCAAGAAGCCTCTAATTTAGAAGCTGTTTGAATTTATATCGCCAAGTTTTTATGTAGCAAAAGTAGGATATTAATTTTTTATGGCGCATAGCGAGCTATGTAACCGCAAAAAAGAAATAAACAGACATTTTTGAACACAAAAAACAGCGAAACATTCAGTTCCTGTATTTTTAGAAATTCAAACAGTTTCTTACTCTGTTATCATCACAGGCAGAAGCAACATCAACAATTCCTGATTATCTTTTTGCTCGGCAGGAACAATTACACCTGCGCGCGATGGGTCGGCAAGCTCTATCACTACATCCTGTCCCGGAATATTATTCAACATATCAATGAGCAGTGATGCGCGGAAGCCGATATTCATAGGAACGCTATCGTAGCTGCAAGTGATGCTCTCCTCGGCCGAAGTTGAAAAATCGGTATCCTGTGCCGAGATTACCATCTTACCACTCTCTATATGCAGTTTTATCAAACTAACCTGTGACGAGAAGATTGCCACACGACGCAGTGTACCAATAAGCGCTGCTCTATCCACAATAAGTTTATGAGGGTTATTCTGTGGAATTACCGCGTTGTAGTTGGGGTAACGATAGTCGAGCAGACGACAAACAAGCTCATACTCACCCATTGTAAATGTAGCAAAGCGGCCATCGAACTCAAGCACAACCTCCTCTTGCTCATCCTTGCCCAAAAGATTCTTAAGCAGTGTTGCAGGCTTTTTAGGCAAAATAAATGCCGATTTTTCGGCGCCTGTAACCGAATAGTCTCTGCAGCGAGCCAATTTATGACCATCCGAGGCAACAAATGTCACATTCTCGGGAGTAAAATCGAAATATATACCGCACATTGCAGGACGAATCTCATCGTCGGCAGCAGCAAACAGCGAGCAAGAGATACCGCTCGAAAGCACACTGTTAGGTATAGAAATCTTTACAGCACCCTCGCCCATAACAGGGGCAGTGGGATACTCCTCGGCATTCTGTCCCACCATACTGTACTTTCCGTTAAGATAATATATTGTCAACTCAAGAGTCTCTTTGTTAACCTCGAAGCGCAAAGGCTGCTCCGATACCTCTTTCAACGAGTCGATAAGAATCTTAGACGAAATTGCAAAGCTGAAATCCTCGGAACACTCAATTACATCAAACGAAGTATTCAGAGTATTGTCGGGGTCCGAAGCTGTCAGCGTAAGTTTTGTGCCACGCAACTCGAAAAGGAAACAATCGAGCACAGGAATAGTGTTCTTTGAGTTTATAACTCGACTGATAGTCTGCAAGCGCGACGATAAAAGGGAACTTGATACTGTAAAGTTCATAGTATTTATTTTTTATATGTTTGTTTCTGTAATTTTAGTGAAGTTCTATAAATTGCGTACACATTACTGAATACACATATTATTCTGCGAAGATAATGAAAAGAGGACTCAATACAAAGAAAGATTACGATTTTATTTCTTAAAATTTACTACGAATCTTCGTTTTTTTCAAAGAAATGCATTACATTCGCCAACTATTAGAATAGAATTATGGAAATTACAGGAAAAATCATCGCAGTGCTGCCCGAGCGTGGCGGCGTATCAAAGACAGGCAACGAGTGGAAAATGCAGGAGTACGTGCTTGAGACACACGAGCAGTACCCTCGTAAAATATGCTTCAATGTATTTGGAAGCGACAAGATTGCACAGTTTAACATTCAGGTAGGCGAGGAGATGACCGTATCGTTTGACATAAATGCACGTGAGTACAACGGTCGTTGGTATAACGATATTCGCGCGTGGAAAGTCGAGCGTGGCGTGCCCGCTGCCCCCGCTGCACAATACGAACCCGCAGCACCCCAGGTAAATGCTCCTAAGGTAACAGCACCCGATTTCAGTGCTCAGGGCGAGGACGACGGCCTGCCCTTCTAAAGAAGCATAATCACTTTTTCTCACAGGTGGATGACTCAAAACATATCGGGTCATCCACCTGTGTTATAATATTGAATGAGAGAGATTCTTTATTCCTAAAAACAAAAGGATGGTGCCCTTTTATTTCGGGGTCACCATCCTTTCATCCCAAAAGAGTGAAATATTCAGTCATCTTAGAAGCTGTTTAAATTTATATCGTCAAGTTTTTTATAGAGCAAAAATTGGATGTTTTTTTATATTTTAAGGGCGCATAGCGGGCTATGTAACCGCAAAAAAGAAACAAACAGACATTTTTGATTATAAAAAACGACGAAACCGTCAGATTCTATATGAATATTTTTTTTTAGAAATTTAAACAGCTTCTTAGGTTATTATATAATCTTATGAATTCATACTAAGCAGGAACTCCTCGTTGTCCTTTGTCTTTTCGAGACGGTCCTTAACAAACTCCATAGCCTCCAACGATGTCATATCGGCAAGATACTTGCGAAGAATCCACATACGGTCGAGAGTCTGCTTGTCGTGCAGAAGGTCGTCGCGACGTGTGCTCGATGCAATAATATTTACAGCTGGGAATATACGCTTATTGCTCAGTGTACGATCGAGCTGAAGCTCCATATTACCTGTACCCTT
>JAGCKB010000089.1 GCA_017647725.1 Bacteroidaceae bacterium | reverse complement strand
CTATGTAGGCAATATTGTTGAGGGTAAGAGCGTGAGTGCAGGCGAGTCGCTCTTCTCGTTGGATGGTAGCAATGTTACCGAGAACGATGCCGCCGTAAAATTTGCCGAGGCCGAGAGTAACTACAAGGTTGCCAAGGCCGATTACGAGCGTAAGGTGGCACTGTTTGAGGATAATATAGTATCGCAGAAAGAGTTACAGGCTGCCGAGGCGGCTCTTCGACAGGCCGAAGCGCACTATAACAGTATGAAAAACCATTTCAACAATGGTAAGATGGTGCTTAAGGCGCCTATGGGCGGATATATCTCTACGATCTTTGTCGAGAATGGCGAGTATGTCGCAGCCGGAACTGCGGTTGCAGCGGTGCAGCGCGGTGGCGAGGTTAATATCGAGGCCGAGCTTCCTGTTCGCTACGCTTCGGCTCTAACCAATATAACTGCTGCGAATATTGAATTATCCGATGGCGCTATATACTCTCTTGACGAGGTTGAGGGACGTGTGGTGGCTGTGGGACGTGCGGCAAACAGTTGTAGTATGATTCCCGTCACTGTGTCGGCTGCAAAATTCGATGCTGCAGTGCCGGGTAGCATAGTCACATTGCATTTGGCAATGTCGTTGAAAGAGGGCGAGACAAGGCTTGTTGTGCCTCGCACAGCATTGATTGAGGAGATGGGTGTGTTCTATGTTTTTGTGCATAAAGGTGGCGATGCTTTCGAGAAACGCGAGGTGCGCATCGGTGCTACAGATGGAAAACATACACAAGTGCTTAAGGGATTACAAAAGGGCGAGTCGGTTGTGGCAAAGGGTGCAATATCACTTAAATTGTCACAGGGTGCAGCGGCTCTCGACCCACACGCAGGACACGTACATTAATTAAACAGCTTCTAATCTCAACTATGCTGAACCGAATAATAAAATTCTCTCTCGATAACCGCTTGCTGGTGCTGTTGGCGGTTATTCTTGTTGCGATAGGCGGAATATACTCTACACGAAATATCGAGGTGGATGTGTTCCCCGACCTAACCTTGCCCACCGTGGTGGTGCTTACCGATGCTCACGATATGGCGCCCGAGGAGATTGAGCGTCTTGTAACCTTTCCGATAGAGACGGCTGTAAATGGTGCAACGGATGTCAGACGTGTGCGCTCATCGTCGTCGCAGGGATTCTCATTTGTGTGGATTGAGTTCGATTGGGGTACCGATATTTATAAGGCACGTCAGGTGATAAGTGAGAAACTTGTTGCAATAACAGGCGAACTTCCTGAGGGTATTATGCCCGAGCTTGCTCCGCAGTCGAGTGTTATGGGCGAGATTCTTTTCATTGGTATGCAGTCGGATACAACATCTATGATGGAGTTGCGCACTCTTGCCGAGTGGGTGGTAAAGCCAATGATTCTTGCTACGGGTGGTGTCTCACAGGTTACCATAATTGGTGGAGACTATAAACAGTATCAGGTACTTGCCGATGCGGTGAAGATGGAAATTTACGGCGTTACGATGGCCGAACTCGAGAGCGCTGTTGCGGCAATGAGCGTTAATGTGGGTGGCGGCGTTGTGCGCGACTATGGTAATGAATATAATCTGCGTGGAATGGGACGTACAAACGATCTTGGTGAGCTTGGACGTACTCTCGTTAAGATGAATGGCGATGCCCCTGTATATGTTGCCGATGTTGCCGATGTTGTTGTTGCGCCTGCCGTAAAACAGGGTTATGCCTCGCTGAAAGGTAAGCCATCGGTAATCCTCTCAATATCAAAACAACCCAATATTAACACGCTTAATGTAACCGAGAATATCGAACGCAATCTTAAGGCTGTGGCAAAGTCGCTTCCTGCCGATGTTACACTCGATACAAGCATATTCCGTCAGGCCGATTACATCCACTCGTCGGTAAAGAATGTGGGTAGGGCACTCATCGAGGGTGCTGTGTGCGTTATTCTGGTATTGTTCTTGTTCCTCACAAGTTTCCGTACAACGGTAATATCTATTTTGGCTATTCCTCTATCTCTGTTGGGTACTATGATTGTGCTCTACTTGTTTGATATGGATATAAATACAATGACTCTTGGAGGAATGTGTATTGCCATTGGCTCGTTGGTCGACGATGCAATCATAGATGTCGAGAATGTATATAAACGACTGAGACAGAATTATGAACTTCCTAAGGAACAGAGACGCTCGGCTTACATAGTTGTCTTTGAGGCGTCGTCCGAGATTCGTGCCTCTATTATACACGCTACTCTTATAATAATGGTAACCTTTATGCCGCTGTTCTTCCTTAGCGGCCTTGAGGGACGTATGCTGAAACCTCTTGGTATTGCCTATCTTGTGGCTCTCGTAATGTCGCTTGTGGTGGCAATGACGGTTACTCCGCTGATGTGTAAGATGATGCTCTCGAGCGATAGTTACCTTAAACGTGTCGAGAAGAAGAATTGGGTCGACCGTTGGTTGTTGAAGAAATATGTCGCTTCGCTCGGTTGGACTATGGCTCGTGCACGTTATGTGGTGGGCGCACTTGTCGCGCTGTTGCTGTTAAGCGTGGTGCTGTTTATGAATATGGGACGAAGTTTCTTGCCCGAATTCAACGAAAAGGCTCTGACCATTGCTGCGGTGTCGCGTCCCGGTATCTCACTCGAAGAGTCGCATCGCATAGGTGCTACCATTGAGAAGGAACTGATGGCAATTCCCGAGGTGGTAAGCACTGCACGCCGCACCGGTCGAGGCGAGCTCGACGAACATTCCCAAACGGTAAACGGTGCCGAAATTGATGTTAACTTTGCTCTTGACAAGCGCAGCAAGGAGGAGTTCCTGAAAGATGTCCGTGCGCGTCTGGCGGCGGTTCCCGGTGTTGTAACGTCGGTGGGACAGCCTCTTGAGCATCGTATCGACCACATGGTATCGGGTACTCAGGCCGACCTTGCAATAAAGATATTCGGCCCCGACCTTAACCGCTTGTTTACAACAGGAAATACCATAAAAGCACTGCTTGGTGAGTTCTCTAATGTGGTGGATGTGAATGTAGAGCAACAGGTCGAGACACCGCAGTTGCAGATTCGTGCCGACCGTGAGCGCCTTGCCTACTATGGCATTACAATGGAGCAGTTTAACGCTTTTGTCGAGGCTGCTTTCCCTGGTAAGAAGCTGGGCGAGATATACGAACAAGAGCGCAGTTTCGACCTTATCCTGCGCTTGAACCACGACTACACACAGAGCGCCGATGGTGTGAAACGTGCCTTAATCGACTCGGAACGTGGTAAAGTACCTCTCGAAGAGGTGGCTTCGGTAGTCTCGGCCGGAGGTCCCGGTAGCATAAGCCGCGAGAATGTGCAGCGCAAGGTTGTTGTGTCGGCAAATATCACAGGTGGAGATATTGCGGGTACTGTGGAGCGTATTGCCGATTACCTCGAGAAGGAGATAACGCTTGACGAGGGTTATCGACTCGAGTATGGTGGACAGTTCGAGAGCGCTGATAGTGCATCACGTATATTGTGGCTCACCTCATTGGTGGCAATAGGCATAGTTTTTGTATTGCTCTATAGCGAATTCAAGAGTGCTGTTCTCTCGTTTGTGGTGCTTCTTAATCTTCCGTTGGCGCTGATAGGTGGTGTTTTTGCTACATTTATCTCGTCGGGAGTGGTGAGTATTCCTGCAATCATCGGTCTAATCACGCTGTTTGGTATTGCCACACGTAACGGAATATTGCTTGTGTCGCGTTATACTCATCTGCGTGCCGAGGGTGTGTCGCTTGATGAGGCTGTGCGCGTAGGCTCGGCCGACCGTCTTACTCCTATTCTTATGACAGCCTTTACATCGGCATTGGCGCTTGTACCTATGATTCTCAGTGGCAGCGAGTCGGGAAATGAGATTCAGAGTCCTATGGCTGTTGTTGTGCTTGGCGGATTGCTTACGTCTACCTTGCTTAATGTGTATGTAATTCCTATTGTTTATCGTTGGTTGCAGCGTCGCACCAGCTAATAGATACTGTTATGCAGAATATACCTCAAGACCCTATGATGCTCTTCAGTTTTGTGAATATGAAACTGCGCGACGAGTATCCCACACTCGACGAGCTGTGTGCAAGCCTTGATATTGAGCGCTCTTGGCTCGAAGAGAAACTGGGTGCGTTCGGATTTGAATATAGTGCCGAGAATAATAAATTCTGGTAGAATATAGTTTCTTACTCTCTCGTATCGGCGCCCCACATCATCTTGTCGTGCAGGTTCTTTATGAATGAGCAGCCGTTACAACGAATAAGCCTCTGTTTGTAGGGGGCTTTTTTTATTGTCAGAACATACTCCTCGGGGCAGCTCTCGTTGCGTCCGTCTATCGCTATGAGGAAATTGTGGCTTCGACTGTTTACTTTTATCGTAACCTCGGTGTCGTCGTTGACAACGATGGGACGGGCACCCAGGCTGTGCGAGGCGATAGGGGTAAGCACCATTACTCCTGCGTCGGGGGCTATGATGGGGCCGCCTACGCTTAGTGAGTAACCTGTTGAGCCCGATGGGGTTGCAACGATAAGCCCATCGGCCTGATAGATAATGCTATCGCCTCCGTTGAGGGTGGTAATGAGTGTCATCATAGAGGAACTGTCGTGCTTCATAACAGCAATTTCGTTAAGCGCATAGGGGTAGTTGCGCAACTCTCCTTCGCTTGTCGTAACCTCTATTATGCTGCGCTCCTCTATGGAGTAATTCCCATTGTGCAGACAATCGATGCTTGCCTCTATGTCGGTGTGCGAGACGTATGTGAGAAATCCCAATCGTCCTCCATTGATACCTAAAATGGGAATCCCTTTGTCGCTAACGCGACTGGCGGTGCGCAGTAGGGTACCGTCGCCACCGTAGCTGATGACAAAATCGGCGCTGAAGTCGTTGCTGTCGATAATCTCGACATTCTCTATGTTGTGCAGGTTGTTACTTGCAAGAAATTCATAAAAAGGACGGTCGATGGCTATTGTATCGCCTCGACGCTCGAGAGTGGCAAAGAGCATAGCTATATTCTCGCTCTTTCTTGTCTGGTAGCTGTTGCCGAAAATTGCAAATTTCATATCCTGCTTCTATGTTTTATTGATAAATTGGCGCTTCTTGTTGTCAAAATGTATATTTGATGCGAAAATAGTGATTTTTACAAGATTTTATTCTATTATTCCCTTATTTTGTGCTAATTTTGTACCGAATTATGTAGTTTAAAGAAAAATAGGGTCGGTTCTATAATATGCATTTATGCCGATAAAATAGAACTCGCCGATGTTATTTTGTTATTATAGATATTTATAGAACCAACCTAAGAAAGTTTACCGATGACGAAACTTAGTGTAAATATTAACAAAGTGGCAACAATAAGGAATGCACGTGGTGGCAATACCCCTAATTTGTTGCAGGTAGCAAGGGATTGTGAAGCCTTTGGCGCAGATGGAATTACTGTTCATCCACGTCCCGATGAGAGACATATTCGTCGTGCCGACGTGCCGGCTTTGCGTGCGGTATTATCAACAGAGTTTAATATCGAGGGATATCCCTCAAAGGAGTTTATCGACCTTGTACTAAGGGTGAAACCCCATCAGGTGACTCTTGTCCCCGATAAACCCGACCAGCTTACTTCAAATCACGGATGGGATACCGTAGCCGAGCAGGAGTTCCTGCGCGACATTCTTAACGATGTGCGTGCAGCAGGAATACGCAGCTCTATTTTTATTGATGCCGATATTCGTATGGCCGAGTATGCAGCAAAGGCAGGTGCCGACCGCGTAGAGCTGTATACAGGACCTTATGCCGAAATGTATAGTAAAAACCGCGAGAAAGCAATTGCTCCATTTGTCGAGACCGCATCGCAGGTACGTCGTTTGGGCATAGGACTGAATGCCGGTCACGACCTCAGTCTCGAAAATCTAAGATATTTCAAAGAGAACATCCCCTGGCTCGACGAGGTATCTATTGGTCACGCGTTAATATGCGATGCTCTTTATATGGGACTGAAAGATACAATAGCAGCATACAAAGATTGCTTGCTGACAATTAAAAAATAAAACATAAAAAAGACAAATTATGAAAATGTTGTTTGCACAGGTAGCCGAGAGTGTATCAATAGCACAAGACACAATAATGAGCCTTACCGAGCCTGTAGCCGAGAGTGTTAACGTGTGGGAACTCGCTGTAAAAGGCGGTTGGATTATGATTGTACTTGCACTGCTTTCGGTGGTGGGTGTATATATATTTATCGAGAGATTCACTACATTGCGTAAGGCGGTAAAGCAGAACCCCCGTTTTATGCAGCGTGTGCGCGACAATGTGAAAGATAACGATATTAAGTCGGCAATGAACTATTGTATAAACGAGGATACTCCTATTGCTCGTGTGGTAGAGCGCGGACTTAAAAATATCAATCTTTCTGCATCAGCAATACGTGAGGGACTCGATAACAGCGCTAATATCGAGGTTGCTACGCTCGAGAAGGGACTGCCCATTCTCTCTACAATAGCAGCGGTGGGTCCTATGATTGGTTTCTTGGGTACTGTAACAGGTATGGTGCAGGCCTTCTGGGAGATGGCAAATGCAGGAAACAATATCGATATTTCGTTGCTCTCGGGTGGTATATACGAGGCTATGGTGACAACCGTGGGCGGTCTTATCGTAGGTATTGTTGCCATCTTTGCCTATAACTTCCTTGTTATCAGAGTGGACAGGGTGCAGAACGACCTCGAGAACGGTATAATTTCGTTTATGGAGATTGTCCACGAGAAGAAAGAGAATATTTAAAAAAGCACCATTTCAACGCTGTTTTATGATTAAGAGAAAAACAAAGGCGATAGATACCTTCTCGATGTCGTCTATGACCGACATTATCTTCCTGTTGTTGATTTTCTTTATGATAACATCGACAATGGTAACACCTAATGCGATAAAGGTGCTACTGCCACAGGGTAGCCAGCAGACATCGGCAAAGCCTCTCGCAAGAATAATCATCGATAAGGAACTTAACTACTATTCGGCATTTGGCAATGATGACGAGATGCCTATCTCACCCGATGAGATAGCTGCATTTCTTATCGACTGTGCAGCGAAGGAGCCACAGATGTACGTGGCACTATATGCCGATGAGTCGGTTCCCTACCGCGAGATTGTAAAGGTGCTTAATATAGCAAACGAGAATCAATTCAAGATGGTACTGGCGACACGCCGTCCCGATAAGAGATAATGGATAAGCCTACTAAGGAACAAATCTACGGAGCAGTGGGAACAGTACTGTTTCACATTGCAATAGCCGTAATCTTGCTGCTTGTGGTGATGAACCGCCCTATTCAGCAAGAGGAGTCAGGTGTGCCTGTGCTTATGGGTAATGCGGTAGCTGCCGCAGGCGATGCTTACCGATATACCGAGGTTGCACCGGCGCCACAGCCTGCACGTCCGACACCGCCTGCCAATCCCACTCCAAGCAATGACGAGCCGCTCATAACACAGGATGATGAGCCTTCTGCTCAATTGCCAAGTGCCGATAAAAATAAAAAAGAGCCGAAAGAGGAGACGAAGAACAAACCTTCGGAGGCCGAGCTGAAAGCTATAGAGGCTGAAAAAGCGCGCCTGGAGGCCGAGCGTGTTGCACGTGAAGCAGCCGAGAAGATGGCTGCGGCTTTTGGCAAAGGCTCTACAATGAGTGATAGTGGCAAGAGTGATGAGGGAAAAGGCAACGAGGGCTCGCCACAAGGTAACGAGGATACAGGAGTCACAACAGGTGCAGGAGGATACGGTAATTTCGACCTTGGCGGACGCAGTCTGGCTCAAAGAGAACTGCCGCGTCCCGAGTATAATGTGCAGGATGAGGGCCGCGTGGTGGTCACAATAACGGTGAACCCCGAGGGTAGAGTCATAAAGACAAGCATCCACTCACGAACAAATACCACTAATCAGGCACTCAGACAAGCTGCGTTGAAGGCTGCCTCGCAAGCTGTTTTTGAGAAGGTCGATGAGCTTACCAACCAAACAGGTACAATTACCTACTATTTTAAACTTAAGTAGAGTGAGTCTTGTTTACTGTCTCGTTTGCTTGTAGGGGCGATTTTTAATCGCCCGAAGCCGATGCATTTGATTACATTATTATAAATTGTTTAAACCGAACCTATTATGAATAAAATATATCTTTTCTTGGCCGATGGGTTCGAGACTGTCGAGGCATTGGCACCGGTTGATGTTATGCGTCGTGCAGGGCTCGATGTTACAACGGTGTCTATTATGGGACGTCGCGACGTGCTCTCGGCACAGGGTGTCTCGGTGCTTGCCGATGCGCTTCTCCAGGAGTGCTCACTTGCCGATGCCGATGCATTGATACTTCCCGGTGGAGGAGGTGGAACCGAGAATCTCTCGGCTTGTGAACCCCTACGCTTGGAAATTGCACGTGCCAATAGCGAGGGTAAGTTCATTGCTGCCATCTGCGCAGCACCTATGGTGTTTGGCCGTATGGGTATATTGGAGGGTCGAAAGGCTACCTGTTATCCGGGATGCGAGGCCGACCTTGGCGAGAGCTATACCGCTGCGGCAATTGAGAAAGATGGTAATATGATAACAGCCTGCGGCCCCGGTGTCTCTTTCGACTTTGGTTTTGCCATAGTTGAGTATTTCTGTGGAGCCGAGGTGGTTGCCACACTACGTTCACAAATGCAATTCGACCGATGAAAAGATATCTTATTGTTGTTGCCGGAGGAAAGGGACAACGTATGGGTGGTGCTCTGCCCAAGCAGTTTCAATTATTGGGTGAGCGCCCTGTTATAATGGTTACTCTCGAGAGATTGCATGCCATTGACAATACATTGAAGTTCATCCTTGTGCTACCACTTGAATATATTGCTCTGTGGGACGAGTTGTGTACAAAATATGAGTTCAACCTGCCTGTGACAGTTGTAGCAGGTGGAAATACACGTTTCCACTCGGTGCAGAACGGATTGTCAATGATAGAGGATAGCGATGAGGCTCTTGTAGGCGTGCACGATGCTGTGCGTCCCTTTGTGTCGCAAAAGGTGCTTGATGATGCCTTTCGCGAGGCGTGGATAAACGGCGCAGCAATACCAATGATAGATATTCAGGATAGCGTCAGACAGATAATAGGCGCGGGTGGTGCAAGCCAGGCTGTTCCGCGCGACCGCTACCGTCTTGTGCAGACACCGCAGGTGTTCCGCCTCTCCCTGTTGCGCAAAGCCTATTCGCAACGTTACGTCGAGGCATTTACCGATGATGCCTCGGTGGTTGAGGCTATGGGCGAGCGCGTGTATGCTGTAGAGGGCAATCGCGAGAATATAAAACTTACGACCCCATTTGATATGATGGTGGCAAAGACAATCATCGAGACATATTCTAATCAATCGTTATAGTCTTTGAAGCTTTGAAATATTTATATTAAATAATGCTCGACCTTGCAGCAAGAAGCATAAAATATCTCCCGGGGGTGGGCGAGCAACGCGCCACTCTCCTCGGCAGGGAGCTTAATATACACTCCCTGTACGACTTGCTGTACTATTTCCCGTATAAATATATCGACCGCAGCCGCCTCTTTACGGTTGCCGAACTCACCGGCTCTATGCCTCACGTGCAGTTGTGTGGCGAGATACGCAGCTTCGAGGAGATGGGCGAGGGCGCTTCGCGACGCATTGTTGCTCATTTTACCGATGGCACAGGCTTTGTCGACCTTGTCTGGTTCCGGGGTCTCAAGTATCTTAAGAACCGCTTTAAATTGGGCGAGAAATATATTGTCTTTGGTAAGCCGTCGCTCTTTAACGGCCGAGTGAATATTGCACATCCCGATGTTGACGTTGCCGAGGCACTGCAGCTTAGCACAATGGGCCTGCAACCCTATTATAACACAACAGAGAAGATGAAACGCGCGGGGCTTAACTCGCAGGCAATGGCCAAGCTCGTGCAGAATCTTTTCGCTCTTGCGGGGGCCGTTCTTACACCCGAGACGTTGCCACAGATTATAACCTCAAAGCATAAGCTGATGCCGCTCTCCGATACCCTTCGTATTATTCATTTCCCCAAGAGTATGAAGGAGTTGCGCGATGCCGAGTATCGCCTTAAGTTCGATGAACTTTTTTATATCCAGCTGAGCATACTGCACTACGCCAAAGACCGTATGCAAAAGTATGTCGGTCATAAATTTGCAAAGGTGGGTGAGATGTTCAACCGTTTCTACAGTGAGTGCCTGCCGTTTGAACTGACTGGTGCTCAGAAACGTGTGGTAAAGGAGATACGTCGCGACGTTGGCGGAAACCATCAGATGAATCGTCTTCTTCAGGGCGATGTGGGCAGCGGAAAAACCCTTGTGGCACTGCTGTCGATGCTTTTGGCGAAGGATAACGGCTACCAAGCCTGTCTTATGGCGCCCACCGAGATTCTTGCCGAGCAGCACTGCGCGACATTACGCCGTATGCTCGCAACGCTCCCTATCCGCGTGGAGCTGCTGACGGGCAGCACCCGACAAAAAGAGCGTACCCCTATTCTCGAAGGGCTTCTCGATGGCAGTGTCGATATTCTTGTGAGTACACACGCGGTACTCGAGGATAAGGTGCAGTTTGCTAATCTTGGACTTGTGGTGATAGATGAACAGCATCGCTTCGGGGTCATCCAACGTGCAAAAATGTGGGCAAAGAGCAATATCCCGCCGCATATATTGGTGATGACGGCAACCCCCATCCCCCGCACCCTTGCGATGACACTTTATGGCGACCTCGACGTCTCGGTAATCGATGAGCTTCCTCCGGGTCGTAAGCCCATTGCCACGCGGCATATATTCCGCAATCGTGCCGATGAAATGTACTCTTTTATACATCGTCAGATACAGGAAGGACGCCAGGTCTACGTTGTCTATCCTCTTATCAGTGAGAGCGAGAAACTCGACCTTAAAAATCTGGAAGATGGCTATCGTCAGTTGTGTAATATCTTCTGCGACTATCGTTTAAGCAAGCTGCACGGCAAGATGAAACCAAAGGAAAAAGAGGATGAGATGCGCCGCTTTGCATCGGGTGAGACACAGATTCTTGTCTCTACCACAGTTATTGAGGTGGGTGTCGACGTGCCCAATGCCACTGTTATGGTCATTGAGAATGCCGAGCGGTTTGGTCTCTCGCAGTTGCATCAGTTGCGTGGTCGTGTGGGGCGTGGCGGCAACCAGTCCTACTGTCTGCTTGTTACCGACTATAAGCTCTCCGAGGATACGCGCAAACGAATGGAGATAATGACAAGCAGTAACGATGGCTTTGTCATTGCCGAGGCCGACCTTAAACTGCGCGGTCCGGGCGATATCGAGGGCACAAAACAAAGTGGCATTGCATTCGATCTTAAAATAGCCAATCTTGCACGTGACGAACAGTTGCTGCAATATGTCCGCGATGTGGCACGCGAGGTGATAGAGGCTGACCCCGAGTGTAATAATCCCTACTATACTGTGGTGTGGGAGCGATTGCGCATCATAAAACGTAATAACAACTGGAACTGGGGTGCAATCTCATAGAGGCTCTTTTAAATTTATCTCCTTG
>JAGCKB010000088.1 GCA_017647725.1 Bacteroidaceae bacterium | reverse complement strand
CAAATTGAGCGAACTGCCCAAACCGCCAGTTTTAGTCAGTGTTCTATGCATCCCCGCGATGGTGGCAATTAGCACATTTATAAAGCTCTTTCTTCATCACAATCGCCATCAAAGTCTGAAGGCCAAGTAATTTGAACATCATATGCATCAGCGAAACTGATATCATAACTAGAATTGGGGTCAAAACTGGCAGGCTCTTCAAACAGACCATCGCCGCCTATTTGCGGCTCTTTCTCTTCGGATATGACACAAGCAAATTTTACAAATTCCCTTGCAGTATCCGCATTCATCTCATTCTCAATAACATCAAAAGCATCTCTTGCACTAAAGACCTCATAAAGAGGCAGTGATTCTGAAGCTACTCGTTCTACTACCGATAACAATTTGTCTAAAAGCTCTTCACTAACAATACTTGTATCACGAAGTTCTTTGCCATCATCACTTGTGTCAATAAGTCCTTTACCATCGGTTGAAACATAAAAATTATAAAGGACATCTTTTATTCTCAACTTATCCGATGACCAGGAATTGCCCAAATCAATTCTCTTTTCAAGAAAAATCTCATCATTGATACAGCATTGGATATTGTACTCACCACAAATAATGCAATCATCCTCATATGTTTGCCAGTCACCCTCCTCCCCATCGTAAAGGCAATGGGCAAACTTTATCATCGTCGTAAGATACCCCCAACCTCTCCTTGTATTAAAGATTTCAAGTATCTCCTCGCTCGTCATCTCTTTTTCCAAGAACTCATCAGAACAACGGAAAAATGCTTTTAGATGTTCCCAAACCTCCTCTATATTATCATACTCACCGAACTTCCATACCGTTTCACCTTCACCGGCATCAATGACTGACATGGTTTGACCTAATGCCTTTAAACATAATTTCTGTGCTCTCATATTCTTTATTTTATGTATATCAAACAAAGTACAAAGTTAAAGAATAATGCCTTATCTGCAACTATTCCATAATTTTTCTGCGTCTATGTGCTGTTTATAAAATTACTGAAATATTCAATACATAGGATGTGATTGAAAATGTTGCGGGTAACATAAAAAACGAATCCTTTTATACCGCCTTAACGCAAACCTATAAAACACGCAAAGATAAAAGATTCAGCATTGCCCAATATACCAAAAACTGCCCGAATACTACCGAACGGGATAGTCAGTTATATGCAGTTGTCTATCAGGGAATAAAGATGCTCAGGACTTCTTTGACGAGGAAGAGGAGTATTAATACTTCCAAAAACAACAACTAATTATCAACCAACAGGTTAAATAAGAAAACGAGTCAAATAAAGTTGGCTCGTTTCCTCATTTTCTATGTATTTACGGTAAGGTTATATATTTTTTAGACGAAAACAGGTACGTTTATATACACGATTCAACAGCAGACTTTTTGCAGCAATAATCACAAAAACGTAGCATAACAATTATTTTGTCACGTTTTTTCATTGCTTATAAGAGCAAAGATGGCTGCCGGTGTTGTTTTTTTTCAAATTTTGCTGCAATTTTGTATAATATTTTCAACCGAAGGGCACATAGTTATCTATTAAGATAATATACAGGCGTTTTTAACGTTAGTCTATTAAGGTTTTATTGAGCAAAATGAAGAGGTGGTTATTCGCAATATTATTGACTGTTTGCATTACAGGAAAGGTGCAGGCACAATTTGACGCGCACTTCACCCACTATTGGGAGATGCTCAACTACTTTAACCCTGCCGGAGCAGGCTTTGAGGGCAAGCTCACCACATACGCCGCCTACAGCAACCAGATGACAGGCTTCGAGGGCAACCCCAAGACAATGCTCATAAACATTGACGCCCCCATCCCTTTCATAAAAAGTGACCATAGCCGGGGCTTGGGCATTGTGAATGATGAAATTGGCAAGTTCTCGAACCAGCACCTGTACCTGAACTACGCCTACGCATTCAAGCTGTTCAAGGGACGACTAGCCTTTGGCGCACAGGTAGGCCTGGTGAACAGCAGCTTCGAGAACAAGGATTTGAATTTTGGTGGTAGCAACGGCGACCTCGCATTCCCGTCGGAAAATGTCGATGGCAACAAGATTGATTTTGGTGCCGGAATTCTTTATCAGCACAAATACTTCTATGCAGGAATAGCGGGACTTCACCTGAATGCACCGCTTGTGCTCATAGGAGAAAATAACGAGATAAAAATTAGTCCATATTTTAATTTTATGGCCGGAGGCAATATTCCGATAAAAAATACGTTAATATCAGTACAGCCATCAATGCAGGTGATGACCGACCTTGTCAGCTGGAGAGCCAGCATAACAGCTCTTGGCACATACAGCTATGACGGCAAGGACTTTTTCGGTGGCATTACATACAGTCCTATGACATCGGTAGCATTCATACTTGGCGTTGAAATGAAGAATATTACGGCAAGCTACGGATATGAATTGTTTACATCGGGGATTGGGGCCGAGAATGGAAACCACGACATCTTCATAGGCTACAAGATAGACCTGGAGATTTTTAAAAAGGGGAAAAATAAACATAATAGCATAAGAATTTTACAATGATGAAGAAACTTGCTTTTCTTTCAACAGCGACACTCTTGTCACTCTCACTGTTCTCTTGCTTCAGCCCTAAAAGCGGAATGAGCACAGCACAGGGAGGTGAGGTAACAGGAGTACACGGTTCGGCCATCAATGAGCCGGCGCCATTCGGTATGGTGCTTATACAAAGAGGCTCCATAAAAGTGGGCGATGAGGCAAATGACACTCTTTGGGGCACTGGAGCGCCATCAAAGGACATTTCGGTAGATGCTTTCTGGATGGATGAGACCGAGGTCTCAAATGCAAAATACCGTCAGTTCGTATATTGGGTACGCGACTCCATAATCCGAGAACGTCTTGCCGACCCTGCATATGGTGGCGACGAGACATTCAAGATTACCGAGGATGAGTATGGCGAACCCATCACTCCATACCTGAACTGGAAAAAGCCAATTCCCTGGAAAAAGCCTACCGAGGATGAACAGCGTGCCATTGAAAGTGTGTACATCATTAACCCCATCACCGGCGAGAAAATGCTCGATGCATCACAGATGAACTACCGTTACGAGATTTACGACTACACACAGGCTGCACTGCGCAGGAATCGTCTGAACCCCGAAGAGCGCAACCGTAACACAGACATCCCAGTAGATTACAACACTGTTGTCACAATATCAAAGGACACAGCTTACATTGACGATGAGGGAATGATTGTACGTGAAACCATCAACCGCCCGTTATCGAGCGCATATGATTTCCTTAATACATACATTGTAAACATCTACCCCGACACGACCTGTTGGGTAAATGATTTCCCAAATGCCAACAATGAGACCTATTTGCAGCTATACTTCAGTCACCCCAAATACGACAACTACCCTGTTGTTGGTGTGAGTTGGGAGCAGGCAAATGCATTCTGCGCTTGGCGCACAGAGTATCTGCTGCGCGGAATGGGTGCACAGGCAAAGTGGATACAGCGCTATCGACTACCATCGGAGGCTGAGTGGGAATATGCGGCACGCGGCAAGAACGGCAGCCGTTTCCCCTGGGAGCAGAGCGACACAAAGAGCGATGAGGGATGCTACTATGCCAACTACAAACCAGGTGAGGGTAATTACACCAAGGATGGAAGCCTAATCACATCGGCTTGTGGTATATTCTCGGCAAACTCAAATGGTCTGTACGATATGGCCGGTAACGTTGCAGAGTGGACTTCGACTGTATACACCGAT
>JAGCKB010000087.1 GCA_017647725.1 Bacteroidaceae bacterium | reverse complement strand
CAGAAAAAAATTACATTGAAGAAAAGAAGAGCCAATCGGCTAATCTTGAGACAAGAAAAACCACTTGGTTGCTCTTGGGTTACATTATGGTATTCGCTGTACTGTTCGCAGCTTTCGAGTGGACAGCAACTGAGAAGAAGCACACCGGTGAGATTATCCAGCAGGGAATACTGCTCGAAGAGGAGATTATGGTGCCCATCACACTACCCGAGAAGAAGGTGGTACCTCCCCCTCCCCAAGCAAAGCAGATTACAGAGATTCTGGAGATTGTAGAGGATGACGCCGAGATTGAGGAGAGCGAGATTATGTCGGTAGAGGACCAGGGTGAGGTCGTTGAGATTAACGAGGATGCAAACATCGTTGTCGAGGAGGTTGTAGAAGAGGAGCAGATTTATCAGGTCGTAGAGCAGCAGCCCGAGTTCCCCGGTGGTATGCAGGCGCTTATGAAGTTCCTCAGAGACAACATACAGTACCCACGTATCAGCCGTGAGAACAACTCACAGGGTAAGACATACGTTAACTTCGTGGTTAACACCGACGGTTCTATTCAGGACGTTGAGGTTATGAAGAGCTCGGGTGACGTTTACCTGGACAAGGAGGCGATACGCGTCGTTAAGACTATGCCCAAGTGGAACCCCGGTAAGCAGGCTGGTAAGGCTGTACGTGTACGCTTTACACTACCCGTTTCATTCCGTTTGCAGTAATCATAACAAACATATACAACAGAGGCTGCCACAAAAGTAGCCTCTGTTTTTTTTCAGAAAACATAAGAAACTGTTTAAATTTCTAAAAAAACATTCATATAGAAGCTGACGGTTTCGTCCTTCTAAGAAGCTCTCAAATAAACTCGAAATAAAATTCAAGCAGTTTCTAAGAAGTTTCAATAGGGAAGTTATTCTTTGGAAAGAAAAACTGTTTTTATTAACTAACAGCGCCGTTCTTGCGGTTAAAACAGAAAAGAAATCATGTATAGTTGGGAAGAAATCCGTGAAAAGACAAACGAATTCATAGCTAATCTTCAGATAGAGCGTGAACCAAAAGAGTTATACCGTCCAATAACATACACCCTCTCACAGAGTGGAAAGCGAGTGCGCCCCGTACTATGTCTAATGGCATATAATATGTACAAAGAGGATGTCGAGAATGCACTATACCCAGCCATAGCAATGGAGACCTACCACAACTACACCCTCATACACGACGATGTAATGGATAGAGCCGACATTCGCCGAGGCAAGCCCACTGTTGCAGCAAAATGGGGCGATAACGCAGCAATACTCTCGGGCGACACAATGCTTGTGCTTGCATACGAGCTAATAGCAAAAGCACCCGACAACAAACTGCGTGCAATGCTCGACCTATTCACCACCACTGCCAAAGAGATTGGAGAGGGACAGCAGTATGATATGGAATTTGAGACCCGCGACAAGGTAACCGAAGAGGAGTACATCGAGATGATACGTCTAAAAACCTCTGTACTTATGGCAGCCTGTATGAAGATGGGTGGTATTCTGGCCGGCGCATCGGACGAAGACCTAAAGAACCTATATGCATACGGCGAGACAATGGGACTTGCATTCCAGCTACAGGACGACGTACTGGATGTCTATGGCGACACATCGGTATTCGGTAAGAAGATTGGCGGCGACATTGTTTGCAACAAAAAGACATTCCTGCTTATAAAGACAATGGAGCTTGCATCGCCCGAGCAGCGTGCCGAGCTTGTCGATTGGATGGCAAAAGAGACATTCGACGAGCAGGAGAAGATAGCACGCTTCACAGCCATCTACAACTCCCTTGGAGTGCGCGAACTTTGCGAGAAGAGAATAAACGAGCTGTTTGCAAAATGCGACGAATACATCGACAAGATAGCACTCCCTGCCGAGCGCAAAAGCAACCTCAGAGGCTTCGTCGATAGTCTGCTTAACAGAAATCTCTAAGGCCAATGCCCTACCGTCGCCTTCCCAAAACCGATAAGGCGCGTCTGCGCAGCCTCGGGCAGGCTGTTGACGCTTGTATACAGAATGGCATATACACCAATGTGCTACCGCACGACCTGTATCACAAAGCCAAGAATTTCCTGGAGCGTTTCTCGCGCGAGGTATCGATATATGAACGCTCGATAGCCGAGCAGTCGTCCAAGCGTCGCAACAACAAATATGATGCTGCACTTAAGCAGGCACGAATGTATGTATCGCATTTTATACAGGTGCTAAGCCTCAGCATCATACGTGGCGAGATACCGCGCAGCAAGCGCAGCTACTATGGACTACCTACCGACCAGGACAGCGTTCCACCGCTTGTATCCGAGAGCGCATTACTACAATGTGGCGAGAACATAAAAGAGGGAGAACGACGACGCACTGCCGAGGGCGGAATACCCATCTACAACCCAACGATGGGACGCGTCGCTGTGGTATATGACATTTTCAAGGAGATGCATCTGCATCAACAGCAATTGCAACAACGTACCGCCGAAGCACTGGAGAATATTGCAGCTATGCGTCCCGAGGGCGACGCAATGATTCTGAACATCTGGAATATAGTAGAAGGGCATTTTGCCAATCTGTCACAAGAGAAACGACTTAGAGAGTGTGCCAAATATGGCATAATATATTACACCCGTACCGACCGTAAGAAAAAGAGCGAAGAGGATGATTGAGTATATCGACACCCATACCCACCTGTTTGTAAAAGAGTTCGACGAAGACCGCGATACAGCCGTTGCCCGAGCAATAGAAGCAGGCGTAAGCCGTATGTGCCTACCCTGCATCGACTCTTCGAGCATAGAGCCGATAATGGCTATGTGTGACAAATACCCCGGCATATGCTACCCGATGATAGGTCTGCACCCCACCGACGTTGCCGACGACTATCAACAGCAGCTGCAAACGATGCACGACACACTGCAAAATAACGACCGCTTCATTGCCATAGGCGAGGTGGGACTCGATTTCTACTGGGACGACACACGCAAGGAGCAACAGATAGAGGCTTTTGAGACACAGATTGAGTGGGCAGCAGCAACGGGACTGCCATTGGTAATCCACTCGCGCAGCGCATTCGATGCCTTGTATGAAGTGATGGAGCGTCACCGCAACAGATCACTCACCGGAATATTTCACTGCTTCTCGGGTAGTGCCGAGGAGGCACGTGCGCTACTCTGTTGTCCCGGTTTTATGCTTGGAATAGGCGGCACAATCACATACAAGAAAAGTACACTGCCACAGGTGCTTAAAGAGGCTGTCCCCCTTGAGCGAATAGTATTGGAGACCGACTCACCCTATCTTGCTCCCGTTCCCAAACGCGGACGACGCAACGAAAGTGCATATATCCCACACATTGCAGAATTTTTATCAAATATATACTGCTGCGACGAAAGCGAGATTGCGCGCATAACAACCGAAAATGCAAAAAAGACATTTACCAAGATAAACTAAACAACAGAAAACTATGCATATAGAAAAAATAGATATATTCGAAAAGTCGAAACACCCCATCATCGGCGCAGGCCCTTGCAGCGCCGAGAGCGAGGAGCAGGTAATGCAGGTTGCCACCTCTCTTGCCAACAAAGGGGTGACATTCTTTCGCGCCGGAATATGGAAGCCGCGCACAAAGCCCGGCTGCTTCGAAGGCGTAGGAAAGATAGGACTTCCCTGGCTGAAGCGTGTGCGCGAAGAGCTTTCTATCCCTGTTGCCACCGAGGTAGCCACCCCCGAGCACGTCGAGCAGAGCCTTGCCGCAGGTGTCGATATTCTGTGGATAGGCGCACGTACCACCGCCAACCCTTTTGCTGTTCAAGAGCTTGCCGACTCGTTACGTGGTGTCGACGTACCCGTACTTGTAAAAAACCCGGTAAACCCCGACATTGAACTGTGGATAGGTGCCCTTGAGCGACTGAACAACGCAGGCATCACACGCTTGGGCTGCATACACCGAGGTTTCTCGTCCTACGGCGAAAAGATATTCCGCAACGCCCCACAGTGGCAACTGCCACTTGAGCTGAAACGTCGCCTGCCACAGTTACCAATGCTGTGCGATCCCAGCCACATTGCAGGCAAACGCGAACTGCTTGCGATGCTCTCGCAAGAGGCGATGGATTTGAATTTCGACGGACTTATGATTGAGACACACTGTCAACCCGAATGTGCCCTCAGCGACAACCGACAACAGGTAGTCCCCGACGAGCTGTTTGTTATACTTGACCGTCTTGTCCACCGCACCATATGCGGCGAGAGCAACGAGATTGCACGTTACCGCGCCCTACTCGACGAGATAGACAATGACCTGATGCACCTGATCGCGAAACGTATGCAGATTGCGCGCGAAATTGGTGAGATTAAACGCGAGAAGGGACTAACGGTATTCCAACCCTTCCGATACAATGAGGTTATGGAGCGCTACACGGCAGACAGTGCCCTACACAGCCTGGACGTAGAGGCTATGAAAGATATTTTCGAGGTTATCCACTCCGAGAGCATCCGCCAGCAGTTGAAAATAGTGAATGGAATCTGACAAACAGAACAGTTTAATCCATCAAGGAGAAACAACCTACTATAAAGCAACACAATCAATTCTAACCCAACCGGTTAGTCCGATGTTATAACCTCGTCAATACTCTTATCGTGTGACTCTACGGGCAACGTATCCAGCAACTGTACCGTGTGACATATTCCTATTGTATATGCGTGAAACCCCTCACGCGACATATATCTGTCGTAGTAACCTTTGCCACGTCCCAGACGCAAACCGTCGGCAGTAAATGCCAGACCGGGAAGAATCATTACATCGATATCGGATGGAGCGACAGGGGTGTTGCCATCGGGCTCAGAGATTCCCATTGCTCCACAGTGCATGGCATCGGCGCTGTAAGGATAAAAATCCATATCATCACCCAAGAGACGCGGAAGCACCACCGAAGCATTTTCGGCAAGCGTCTCAATCATTTGTGTGGTATCAATTTCATCGGACAGAGAGGCGAAGAGAGCTATAGTTGCTGCCGATTGCACTTTCGGGTGCGAGAGAAGCCTATTGGTTACAGCAAGAGCCTCGGCAGTTCTTGCATCTGCCGGGATTGCCTTTACAAGAGCCTTTACACTCTTTCTTATTTCTTTTTTACTCAGCATAGGGGACGGATTACATCTTATTAAAGATATCGAGCAATTTGGCAGCGGCAGCAAAGGATGTTATCTTGCCATCCTGTACACTCTGTTCATACTCGGTGAGTAGCTGTTCCATACCCTCGGCATTGTAGAAACGCGAGCGGAGCTGCTCGTTTATTGTCTCATACATCCAATATTTTGCTTGATGGTGTCGGCGAGCATCGAAAGTGCCATTCTTCTTTACCGCATCGATAAAGCCATAAATCATATCCCACACCTCTTTTATTCCAATGTTATAGAACCCCGAATAGGTGAGCACCTGCGGACGAATACCGCTCATTGGCATAGGGAACAGTTTAAGAGCATTGCGGTAGTGCGCTGCTGCGCGACGTGCCTCCTCGACATTATCGCCATCGGCCTTGTTAATGACAATTCCGTCGGCCATCTCCATTATACCGCGTTTTATGCCCTGTAGTTCATCGCCTGCTCCTGCAATCTGCAAAAGTAGAAAGAAATCGACCATAGAGTATACAGCAGTCTCGCTCTGCCCCACTCCCACAGTCTCGACAAAGATTGTATCGTAGCCTGCAGCCTCGCACAACACAATGGTCTCACGTGTCTTACGTGCAACACCACCCAGCGAGCCAGCCGAAGCGCTTGGACGAATAAAAGCATTGGGATGCGCCGAAAGGCGCTCCATACGTGTCTTATCACCCAAAATACTTCCCTTACTGCGCTCACTGCTTGGATCTACCGCAAGCACCGCCAGTTTCCGGGCACCGTTGGCAAGCACGTGCATACCAAAAGCATCTATCGAGGTACTTTTTCCAGCACCGGGAACTCCAGTAATACCTATACGCACCGATTTTCCCGAATAGGGCAGGCAACGCTCGACAACCTCTTGCGCTATAGCCTGATGCTGCGGCAACAGACTTTCGACAAGAGTGACTGCACGAGAGAGGATTGTTACATCGCCACGCAATATTCCATTGACATAATCGTCGACGGTGAGTTGCACCGCCTTACGCCTTTTTTTTAGTGCAAGATAAGGATTAATAGAGCTTAGTTTCTCCACTCCATCATTTACTTTAAGCCCCTTATATGCTTTGTCATTCTCGGGATGTTCCATAATACCGTTTTTTAGTTTGAATATTTCTCGATGCAAATGAAGTGTATGCTCGCTGTTTACAGCAAATATACACAAAAAAATATCGGCACACCATAAAGAGTGCCGATATTTTAGATTTATGTAGCAAAGATTATCTCTGAGCGTAATCAACCATTAACATACGAGCCATATTTACTCCGGCCTCATCAAGAGAGACATTCATTGTCTCGCCATTGAGCATATAGAGCTGAGCATTATTTCCATCTATTGTCATAAGCTTGTTAATCTGGTTGTTATACTCAACGCTCCAGCTATTATCGTTCTCGTCGAAGATAAGGTTCATAGCTGTCTCACCGTTAGAAAGGTTGTAACCATTCTCATTAACGGTAATCTTAACATCCTCGCCCTTGCTGTTCTTTACAATCTTGCTATCGCCTACATTCTTGCTAAGTGCCGAGTTTCCTGTCCAGAACTCGATAGAGTTAAGCACCAATACATCGGCCATAATAGAAATCTCATATACAGGAACAATATGCATACAAACGAATACAAGCTCGTTAACGAATTTATTACCAATACCCATATTCCAATCTTTCAGTTTGTTTGTGAGGCTGAAAGAACCAATACACGATGACATTACGATACACACCGAAAGCAGAATAGCTGCAACTTTGAAATTCTTTTTCATAATCATTAAACTTTGAAGTTAGTTAGTATAAAAAGTTATTAAGATTTTTACAAAATGCGGCAGGACAAAATCACACCCGCCGATGGCAAATGTAGTGATTTTTTCCTGCCGCAAAGCAAAATCAACTATTTTTTTTATAAAAAGTTATTTTTTTATAACACTCCGTTAACAACCAACGCTTTAACCAAAGAGTAAAATTTCTCTACTGTGGGAATCTCGACACGCTCAGTGGGAGAGTGAGGCGACATCAGTGTGGGGCCGAATGAAACCATATCCATATCGGGATAGTTGGTAGAGATGATACCGCACTCCAATCCTGCGTGAATTACGCGAACATCGGGCTGCTTGCCGAACATATCGCTATATGCAGTCTTAAGCGCAGCCAATAGAGGCGAATTTACGTTGGGCTGCCATCCGCTGTAACCACCGCTTAGCTCGACCTTCATTCCCGCCATTGCAAAGCAGCTCGAGAGTTGCAGAGCCAGGAACTCCTTCATTGTATCGCAAGAGCTGCGTGCAAGAATGTTTATCTGTGCAGCACCGTCGGCAATTGTAACAATAGAGAGATTGCTCGATGTCTCTACGGTATCGGGGATAGTGGGAATGAAACGCAATACACCATCGTGGCAAGCGAGGATAACATCTATTAGATTATCTTGAATCTCCTCGGGAACCACAGTCTCGGGCATCTCACAATCCTCAACAGTGATTGTAATACCCTCCTCTATTGTTGCATACTCACTATTGTAAAGAGCCTCACATTTTGCAGCAATAGCCTTAAGTTCCTCGACACCCTCCTGAGGCAATGTAAGCACCACGCGACAGCTTGCAGGGATAGCATTGCGCATATTACCACCGTGCCAGCTTGCAAGGCTTACACCGCACTCGTCCATAGCCTCACGTACGAGGCGCGCCATCAACTTGTTGGCATTACCACGTCCGGCATTAATCTCGAGTCCAGAGTGTCCGCCACGCAGACCCTTAAGCTGAACAGCAACAGCTACCTCACCCTCGTAAGGCTCAACCTCCATAAACTCCATAGTAGCGGTAATGTCAAGACCACCGGCACAACCGATATATAGCACGCCCTCCTCCTCGCTATCGAGATTCAGAAGGATATTACCCTGAAGTTCGCCACCTTTAAGTCCGAATGCGCCATACATTCCGGTCTCCTCATCGGCTGTGATAAGAGCCTCAAGAGGGCCGTGCTGCAGTGTATCGTCCTCAAATATTGCCATAATAGCAGCAACACCAAGACCATTGTCGGCACCAAGAGTGGTATCGTTAGCATAGAGCCAATCACCCTTAACAACAGTAGTGATGGGATCGGTCTCAAAGTCGTGTGTACTATCGGGAGTCTTTTGAGGAACCATATCCATATGCGCCTGAAGAATTATACCTTTACGTCCCTCGAGTCCGGGAGTAGCAGGCTTGCGCATAATTATGTTGCCGGCCTCATCCTGCCAAGTCTCGACATTGATACTCTTTCCAAAATCGAGCAAAAACTTCTGTATTTTCTCAAGATGTCCCGAGGGACGAGGAACCTGTGTTAAAGCCTCGAAATGTTTCCACACTTCACGAGGTTGCAAATCTTTAATTGTAATAGCCATAGTTAATTTAATAAATGATTATAGGTTAATAATTATTATCTCTTAAATTGCAGCATAAGAATACCAACTATTCCAAGCAGTGCCACCAGCAGCGTCTGCAATGAATGAACTATCAACGCAAAAACACCTGCATTGGTTTCGGAGACGCCATACAACATCATAATACTTATTACAGCAAAGTGCCAGGGGCCCGCTCCATTCGGTGTAGGCACCACCACAGCCACACTACCCGCCACAAAGAGCAGCAAAGCTGCAGCAACAGAGAGGTCACTGCTGAAATCGAAACAGAAGAAACACAAGTAGAACTGCATAAAATAGCAGAACCATATTCCCACTGTTTCTATAATAAAAAGCCAAAAATGACGCATCTTGGAGAGTGACATAAATCCCTCCCAAAAATGTGCTATAAAGCTCTTTATGCGTGTCCATAGCGACATTTTTCTTAATATAAAGTAAAGCACCAAAGCAATGGCAACCACCGATAGAATGAGTATAGCCACACGTCCCACCGACGAGAAAACCCCTGCCTCCGATACTCCACCGGCCTCTATCACAAAAGTGCGAAACACCTGCCACTGCGACACAACAGCCGTGAAAGTAATAAGAGCCACCATAACAGTGTCGACAAGCCTCTCCGAGACGAGCGTACCCAGCGATTGGGCAAAAGGCACCTTGTCGTAGCGTTCGAGAACCACGCAACGCGACACCTCGCCCACGCGAGGCACAACAAGATTGGCTGCGTATGCTATAAAAATGGAATAAACACAATTATCGTTTGCAGGCTTGTACCCCAATGGAGCAAGCGTCAAACGCCATCGCCACCCACGAATAGCATGGCTGAGAACGCCAAAGATACACGACACCCAGAACCACCACATATCCATTGTGCTCAGTGCCTCTATTATAAGGTCAAAATCGAAATTGCCATATATCCAATAGAGGATAACAGCACCCAAAAGCAGTGGCAGACCAGTTTTTACAATAATATTTAAAATCTTTTTCACAAGTTTCTAATCAGATTTGAGAGTTTTGGTTACCTTTGCAGGTGCCCGTTTGCAAATATACGCATAAACGAGTGAGAAAAATCAAGCTAGCTTGATTTTTTTTAAAGCGAGTGCAGTATATATTCGCGCGGCAGCGCAAATATTGCATTAGCAGTGGGTTCAAACGAAACCATTTAATTATGTATATATTCGCGCGGTAGCGCAAATATAGCATTAGTAGTGGGTTCAAACGAAACCATTTAATTATGTATATATTCGCGCGGTAGCGCAAATATAGCAACTTATTAGAAGTAGTTTTACTTTCTTTTTAAAAAAATTGCAATGTAAATAAAATTAAAACAACTTCTGCCGCTTTATCCGTTTTTTTACGGAGTATTTGATGATATTTAAGAAATGTAACCGCAAAAGAGAGCAGTGCGATGAAAGCCGTAAAAGCAAAAAAAAGATTAGGACAACATTTCCTTACCGACCTTACCGTAGCTATGAATATAGCCGACACGGTGGACATCTGCCCGGGAATGCCTGTACTTGAGGTTGGTCCCGGTATGGGAGTGCTGACACAGTTTCTGCTAAAGAAAGAGCGCCCTTTAAAGGTTGTAGAGATTGACGAAGAGTCGGTAGACTATCTGCGCAGGAATATGCCTGCTCTTGGCGACGACAACATCATCCCCGATGATTTTCTGAAGATGCACCTCGACCGCATTTTTGGCGGAGAGCCATTTATGCTTACAGGTAACTATCCATACAACATATCGAGTCAGATATTCTTTAAGATGCTCGACAACAAAGAGTATATCCCCTACTGCAGCGGTATGATTCAGAAAGAGGTAGGCGAACGTCTGGCTGCACAACCCGGTAAGAAAGATTATGGTATACTGAGTATTCTTGTTCAGTTATGGTACGATGTAGAGTATCTGTTCACTGTTCCCGAGACAGTATTCTCGCCACCACCCAAAGTAAAGAGCGCCGTTGTGCGAATGAGCCGTAACAGCCGCACCTCGCTCCCCTGCGACGAGACGCTATTTAAACAGATAGTAAAGGGGACATTCAATCAGCGCCGAAAGAAATTGCGTAACTCGATACAGCAGATTGTAGGTAAGGAGTCTTCCCTTCTTAGCGACCCCATTTTGGACAAGCGCCCCGAGCAACTCTCTATCGAGGAGTTTATAAGCCTGACGCAAAAAGTAGAAAAAGAGTTGCAGTAAACAACTGCAAGCGAGAGAAACTTCGTAAAACAAAAGCCGAAGGAGTATGAGTAAAGAGTTTATCGACACCCTAAAGGTTCTTATAGATAAAAAGGACTCTGTGCTGTTGCAAGAGAGCCTTTCCAAGCTGCACCCCGCAGATATTGCCGAGGTGTGCAGCGAGCTCGACATAGAAGAGGCACGATTCCTATACCGACAGCTTGACAACGAAAAAGCAGCCGACGCCCTCATTGAGATGGACGAAGACCTGCGAAACGAACTGCTCGAAGAGTTGCCATCCGAGGCCATTGCCAAACGTTTCGTCAACTACATGGATAGTGACGATGCGGTAGAGATTATCCGCGACATGGACGAGGACAAGCAAGAGGAGGTACTCTCGCACATCAAGGATTTCGAACAAGCGGGCGACATCGTTGACCTTCTGCAATATGACGAAGACACAGCCGGAGGTATTATGGGTACCGAGATGGTTGTGGTGAACGAAAATTGGAGTATGCCCGAGTGTCTTAAGGAGATGCGCCGCCAAGCCGAAGAGCTTGACGAGATATACTATGTATACGTTGTCGACGACGACGAGCGACTTCTTGGATTGTTCCCGCTTACCAAGATGATTACAAGCCCCTCGGTGTCCAAGGTAAAGCACGTAATGAACACCGACGTTGTAAGCGTAGATGTCGACACACCTATCGAAGAGATTGCCCCGTTGATTGAGAAATACAACCTTGTGGCAATCCCCGTAGTCGACAAAATAAACCGTCTTGTTGGACAGATTACCGTCGACGACGTAATGGACGAGGTGCGCGAACAGACCGAGCACGACCAACAGCTTACCGCAGGTCTTACCCAGGATGTCGAGAGTGACGACTCGGTATTCTTCCAGACAAAAGCACGTCTCCCCTGGCTCATCATTGGAATGATTGGAGGAATTTTCTCCTCTATGCTCTTGGGATGCTTCGAGAGCACTCTTGGCGACCACCCCGAGATGGCGCTTTTCATCCCCCTGCTTGCCGGTATGGGAGGAAATGTAGGAGTACAGTCATCAGCCATTGCAGTTCAAGGATTGGCAAATAACTCACTCGACACAAGACATATTTTCCGACACATATTAAAGGAGTCGACAGTGGCACTCATCAATGCAACCATCCTCTCGGTTATAATGTATGTCTACAATTTCTTTATGCACAATGCCAACGACATTGTCACATTAGCAGTTCCGTTGAGTCTTTTTGTAGTTATTATGTTTGCATCGGCATTCGGTGCGCTCATTCCCCTTGTTCTCGACCGTATGAATGTAAATCCGGCAGTTGCAACAGGCCCCTTCATTCAGATTATAAACGACCTTAGCGGAATGACATTCTACATGCTCATTTCGATGTTACTAAGCAGTATATTCCTATAAAAGAATAGATAAAAAATATATGAGAAAATTATTTACAACGATGGTAATGTTATTTACCATCTTTTGCGCATCTGCGCAGATTCAAGAGTTCGAAGCGTGGATAAAAAGCCCCGCAGAAAGCTTAGAGAAGGCCTCATTTGCCAAGAAAAAGTTAAACAAGCAGCAGAGCGACAGAGCTACATTTCT
>JAGCKB010000086.1 GCA_017647725.1 Bacteroidaceae bacterium | reverse complement strand
CATCTGTTCGGACATACTGTTCATCAGTGTCATCACCTTATCGACCTTTGACGATATGACAGTCACCACCGACTCCACCTGATAGCGGTACTTTATATTTTCGGGAGTATAGGATTGTGCCTCTCGGTCGGTTACCTTAGGAGCCGAAAGTATTATCTCTTCGCTCGATATTCCATTCTTTTAAAATACAGAAACTGTTTAAATTTACTTTGCCTTTATCTTCTTAACTTCGGTATATCCATTTTCATATACTGTTTTCTTAATGAATATACCCGAAGAGGGGTAGTCGACACGTTGTCCACTAAGGGTATAATATATAGTTGAGACTATTTGCAAATCGGACAATGCAGGTGTTTCAATGCAGCTGTATTTATGCGTAAGCAGCAACGGCGACTTACGGCTGCCTATTATCGCTTCGGGAGCAAACCTAAGAATCTGTTCAAATTCTATTATCTCACCGCCATTGTCCACAGACTTAAAGCGTATTGTTTCGTCTCCCTCGCCATAAATATTCATATAGAGCAGTCCGTCAACCACTTGGGCAACACCACGACATTCGTTGTCACAAAAAGCAGCCACCGTGCAGTTGTTTGCAGATACATCGCCATCAATCGTCGCTATAACACCTATCGCGTATGGATGAGCGTGCATATCGGTCTGCCACGGAGTGCCCGACTGCACCTCCTGCTCAGGAGCCGAGTAGCGCCGCGACTTCGCTCTTGCCTTTGAGAAAGAGTTCCAATGAATTCTTTGAGTGGCACCACATTTGAGAAGATAAGACTGACCGGGAGAGAGTGAGCTGAGAGTTCCCGTCCACTCTCCATCTTCATAGGTTGCAAATGAGTTTACTCCAATGATGGCATCGCCCTCTGTCGGGGTATATTCCTTAAGTGCCTCCTCAATGACGGTGGCATTGTATAACGGGCATCCTACCCAGTTCCATCCTTTTTTCAGTGTAACAGGCACTGTGGTATCGAACAGTTCACCTCTTAATGTGATATCTGCATTTTCCGACATCTTTATCTTGTATCCCGTTGCAGGTGATATGCCTTTTAGATTACCTGACCAAACAGAATTCTCATCCTTGATATACGATTCACCTGCACCCATTATGTGCTGTGCATATCCTATGTAACGACTTGTATGGATAGCACTGTTCAAGTTATGAGAGGTCCAGTTCCAACCCTTTTTCAGTTCTATTGTGATGGCCATTGTCGGGTCGTTCCACTCTCCTACAGCATCGTTTACATAGTCGTATGACATTATCATATTCGGCTGTCCTATGCTTGGTTTCCCAAGATATGAAGAGTACTCACCGCCATCGGGATAGCGTCCGTATGTCTGCCATCTGTCTTGAGACAGGTATATCATTTCGTCACACCACGTTCCGTCCTGCGACTGCAATGTAACACAAGCTCCATCGGCATTGTCCAACTTGAACGGAGCGTGCAGTTGGTTTATAGGCTGTAGCTTGTCACACCAGATAAGAAGATGACCGTAAGCAGGAACTATAGTGCTTGCTGCACTGCCTTCGGCACTTATCCTGTATTTTTGAGGATTGCCGCGTGAATCGCTAAGGTACATACCGCTGATATCTATATCTTGGTCGGTTGTATTGTAAAGTTCAATCCAATCGTTTCTCTTGTAATGGTCGTTGACGTATATACTACCCTTAGCACTCACCTCATTTATGCGTATGGGCGAAGCACCACTCTCGAGCAGTTGCTTCGAACTTTCGAGTTTTTCATATACCGCGATAATACGGTGTGTACCATCCTCCATTGTCTCGTCCAGTGCGAGTTCTTCGCTACCACCGACAATAGTGCTATTAAGAATTGGCTTTGTTATTTTGGCATCGAAGAATATATCACTACTCGTAAGACTTGTGTTGTGTACCTCTACCATAATTATATTACTACCCTTGCGCAATAGTTCGGATGGTATTTCTATTGTGCCGTATGCAGCAACATTGCTTTCATATTCTGTAGAGAAATCGTTATACATACTTCCACTCTTACAGTGGTAGTTACCTATTTCGACGCCGTTGATGTAGAATATTGCTCCATCATCGAGATAATAGTACAGAGTATATTGCTCATCGGCCGAGGGAGCTTCGGAGAGAGTAAATCTCTTGCGAAAGTAATATGTAGGACGTTTGTTCTTTGCATCGCCGCCATAATCCAATGTGGTATTATAGTCGGCTGCAGCGGGAGTTGTACCCACAGTACCATATCCGAACGGTGCATTGCCTATACTCCACGACGCATCACCGTATGTAATATTTTTCCAACTTGTGCCGTCGAGAGAACCTTTGTCGTAATATTTCCATTCGCTCCCGAATGAGAATATCTCTTGCTGCTCATTGTTCTGTGAGAGAATTTTCCAACCCTTAAATCTATAGCCGGCAGGTGCCTCGGCACTTATTGAAACCGGCCCGTATAATGTACCGTGGAATTTTCGTGTAGGAACCTCCTGACCATCAACAAGAATACGAGCCTCGGAAATATTACTCTCTAAAACAACCCTGAACTCCTGTGTCAGATTCATAAAGGACTTCATATTGTTCATTCTTTCAGCACGCTTCGAGCTGTTTGAGATATTGTTGTAGAGTCTATCGGCCGAAGCAGTGGGGTCGTTGCCCTCCAACGCAAGCGCCGGCTTTGTATATGCAACCATCTCGTCTATTATATTCTTGCATCGCTCTGGCTCCATAACGCTACCGTCAATAATGGAGAATGTGTGTATAAACTGTCTTTTGAATGGTTCGTATTGCAGCATATTGAAAAATATCTCGGCCAGATAGCTTATACCGTTGTTGTCGGAGTACCTGCCATCATATTTGCTAAGCAAGTTGTAGACCGAGGAGATCATATTACTGTTACCGAAAGAGGAATCGGCATCGAACATTACAAGATGGAACTTACCGTTGTCGACCCTGCTGCGGAAACCTTTGATGTTATTACAATTTGTCAGCCAGTCGCCACTACCTATGTAGCACTCAGCAGCCATATAGTTGCAATACTCGTCAATATCCACCAAATTGCTTATCTCTTGCCATATATCTTCGTTGGTAGGGTCGGCAGCCAACTGCTTGCTTAATGTCAGCCACTGCCGGAAAGCATCTTTAGTACCACTCTTCTGTTCATAGCCGACGGTGCCGTTCAGTTCGAATTGGTCTACTTCGTCGGTATCTATACCATAGCCGCTATCGCCATAATGCTTGTTATTGTTCTCGCGAATGTTGAGCATACCCAAGTACTCGCCATTGAAGAACACGTGACACGGTTGCCAGGCCTGGCAGTCGAGATAGAACCCCGAAGAGATGAATATTCGATGTATGGCAGCATCGTATATGCGTGCGTATGTGTCGTTGCCACCGTTGCGCACCTGCAGTGTCTTATATTTGTTATAAGGCTTGCTATCGGCAAATATCGGGTAGTCGAAAGAGTTCTTGCCCTCGAACACTTTGCCTGCCTTCAGTCTGAATGACGACTTCATCGCCCAACCGTTGCCTCCACCGTAAGCTCTGGAATATCCGCCTGCAATCTCGAAATCGGCCTCTTGATTCAGTACCGTACGATAGACGCCCTCTTTTTTTACAAGATACTCGACATTCACGGGACGTTCCCAATCCATATTCCAATTACAAGCGCTGCTTTGGCCGTTTCCCGCAATGCCGTTAGTACCTTTCGTATAGACTCCTATCACATCGTCGTACAGATTGTCGGGGTTTGTCGATATGCACAGCAGCGGAATCGCCAGCCCCTCCTTATCCTTGATGAATGTGCGGGTTACCACCTGACTAGGCAGTTTATCCTCGGCCATAAACACAAAGCGATATACCGTCGTGGAATCGGTATAGAATCGTCCACTGGTCGATGTTTTTCCATTTGTAGCTGTAGGTGTGGAGCCATCGGTTGTATATATCAGTTTTGCGCCCTCGGGTATCTCTACATTAAAACTGACAGTGCCGTTAAAGAGCGCTCCATCCTTGCT
This sequence comes from Bacteroidaceae bacterium, assembly GCA_017647725.1. GTDB lineage: Bacteria > Bacteroidota > Bacteroidia > Bacteroidales > Bacteroidaceae > HGM04593. Next base: position 1,735 of record JAGCKB010000086.1, on the reverse strand, counting down.
TATAACAGGTGCCGGTAATCTCTCTTCGGCAAATTTAGCACCCGAATTGCTGCCACCGGGTGTAGCATATGCAGTCCAGCCCCATTCTCCGTTGCCATCACTCTTGCGCGCATAAGCGCATCGGGCGATAGCCGGCGGATATTGCACAGCGTCCACCACCTTACCCTCGACATTCAGCAGTTCTATGATTCCACCTTCGGCATCCATTTTGAATGGTATTTGCAAATATGATTTTCCACCATAATTACCATCATTACCATTGTGGTCGAACCATAGGCTGACAAAACCATTTCCTGTTATACCCCCGTGCCCTGCACTCAAATTGTAGGATTCGACCACTCCGTCGGCATCGGTATGTCTTATTTGAGTCTTATTCAACGAGCACAAACTATCGGATGCATTGTATAGCTCTATCCAAGCACCATAATTATAAGAATTATCGATGTAACGGTCGATGTTAGCCACCTGAATCTCGTTTATCTTTACTGCCGAGATGTCGGTGCTGTACTCAGTTTGCTCACTGATATGAAAAATCTGTATCTCGGCTGCGTGCCAGAATTTTCGGAATCCCAATGAACTGCCTTTGCAATCTGTAACCGTCAGTCTTAGATGGCTGACACTCTCTGTAATGGGAAAAAAGTCCGAAGTGACACCGGTAAAACCATCATACGGCAGTTCGGCTGTAAAAATATCACTCCACGTAACAGCGTCGCTGCTTCCGCTGACAACCACCTTTACCGGATGGTCATTTGCACAATTTCTTCGGTGCATATACAAGCTAAAAATACCTTTTACAGGTTTTTTCAGAGCGACCTCGACCCTGTGATAATTGCCTTCGACCCGATTATGATAGTCGGAGTGCCAGTATGTAGCAGTATTATTGTCTATAAGTGCTCCAATATCGGTACCTTCGACATAGTCACTGAATGGAGTACTTAGTTGCGATACGTCGGTGATGAGTGGAGTCATTCCACCGTTTTGCGCTTTCGAGACTGCGAATGAAAGCAAAAGGAACAATATAGAAAAGAAAAGTGACTTTTGCATAGCAGGAAACTTTGTTACTAATATACGTGGTTTACTGCAAATATATACTTTTCCCTAAACTTATACAATATTATGAAAATGTTTTATTCTTCAGCTTCGTAAATAGCACTTTTGGGGATTATTCTATTTTTATAGGACAGTAATAGAAACATTTTATACTATATGTAGCAGGCTAGCCTGCTACATATACGAACCTCTTCTAATGCGGTATTACTTAAGAATAGAACGTACCGAGACTTAAAGATTTTCAGTACGATTAATTTAAATAGCGAATATATCAACTATTCTCACTCCAAATATTATCCCAGCCAAGACTATTATTCTTACGAGAGTCGAAACTATCGGTTGGTCCACCTACTATAACTTGTGAGCCTGCAAATATATTCTGCGAGTCAACTTCTATCTCAACAGTTGTTGGTGTAATATAAAATTTCTTTTTCATAGTATTTCATATCTTTAAAGGCATTATTTCACATACACCTTCTTGCCATTGAGGATATATATTCCCTTTGTAGGATTCTCGACGCGGCGGCCGCTAAGGTCGTAATATATATTATCCTCGGCAACAGCCTCAATCTCCTCGACATTGGTAATATCGTCAATGTGACGTATTCTAACCTCCTTAGGCAGAGCAGCACCTGAACGAGCTTCGACCTTCATATACCAACGGAAAGGTTTCAGAGATACACTT
>JAGCKB010000085.1 GCA_017647725.1 Bacteroidaceae bacterium | reverse complement strand
TACAGCTTATTGCCGGCGGACTTACTACGGTCGATACCAAAGTGCTCATAGAGTATTTGCTCGACTATATGAAACGCGAACCCGTCGAGCGCATTATCGTAGGACTTCCAAAGCAGATGAATAATCAACTGTCCGAAAATATGGTGCGCATTGAACCGTTTGTCAATCGTCTGCGCAAGCTTGTAGATGTCCCTGTTGAGTATTACGACGAGCGTTTTACCTCGGTTTTGGCACAAAAGGCTATTTTGGAGTCGGGAATGAAGAAACAGGCACGACGCAATAACAAGGAGTTGATAGACGAGATAAGTGCTACTATTATCTTGCAGTCCTATATGGAGAGTCAAAGAATGAAAAAACCAATATTATGATACTACCGATTTATTTGTATGGACAGAGTGTCCTGAGAAAAGTTACAGAGGATATAACACCCGAATATCCCGAGTTGAAGAAACTTATTGCCGATATGTTCGAGACCCTTACACAGGCTGAGGGTATTGGCTTGGCAGCGCCGCAGATTGGACTGCCCATCCGCCTTGTTATTGTAGACCTTGACCCCCTCGCCGAGGATTCGCCCGAGTTTAAGGATTTTAAGAAGGTGTATATAAATGCACATATCGTCGAGACCTCCGAGGAGACCGACTCAATGGAGGAGGGATGTCTCAGCGTTCCCGGAATACACGAGAAGGTAACACGCCCCTCGCGCATACGTGTGCAGTATATGGATGAGAACTTTAACGAGTATGACGAGTGGGTCGATGGTTTTTTGGCTCGCGTTATGCAGCACGAGTTCGACCACCTCGAGGGTAAGGTCTTTGTCGACCGTCTCTCGCCCCTGCGCCGTCAGATGAACAAAAACCGTCTGATGAATCTGCTCAAGGGTAAGGCGCACTGCACCTATAAGACAAAAAGAGTGCTTAAATGAGTAGAGTGGGAAAAATAATCCTCGCTCTGCTGCTTCTTTTTCCGCTCTTTGCAAAGGCGCAGCTGAATACCGAACAGGTGATGATAATAGGACGCAATGCGCTCTATTTCGAGGATTATGTTCTCTCTATTCAATACTTTAATAAGGTCATAGCGGCTCGTCCCTATCTGCACGAGCCCTATTTCTTTCGTGCTCTGGCAAAGTATAATCTTGACGATTATAAAGGTGCCGAGGATGACCTTACAAAATCCATTGAACAGAATCCTTATGTATCGCGCAGTTATCAGTTGCGCGGTCTCTGTCGTGCGGGGCTCGAGAATTTTGTTGATGCCGAACGTGATTTTCGAATGGCGATAAAGTACGACCCGCAGAATCCTGTCTTGTGGCAGAATCTTGCTGTTACCGCTATAAAACGTGAACTTTGGGACGATGCGGCAGGGGTTATAGACTCAATGCTTATCTTCTCTCCACGCAATGTCGATGCCTACCTTATGCGTACGCAGGTGGCGATAAAGCAAGAGGACTCTGTTATGGTTAGGCGTATGATGACCGAGGCTTACAAGTGTGATAAGTATTCGCCCGAATTGTATTCACTCGGCTCTATGCTGTTGTGTGATAAGGAGAGATACGAAGAGGCCGAGGAGAGTATCGACCGAGCCATAGAGCTTATGCCGGGACGCAGCGGTAACTATCTGAACCGTGCGCTCATACGATATTATCGTAATAACTTGAGTGGGGCAATGGATGACTACGACCTTGCTCTGTATGTCGATCCCGATAATTTCTATGGTTATTATAACCGTGGTCTTCTGCGTATGCAGTTGGGAGATGATAACCGTG
>JAGCKB010000084.1 GCA_017647725.1 Bacteroidaceae bacterium | reverse complement strand
TTATTTCAATAAAGAGCAGCAGAGTTTAAAGACAAAGTTGCTTGTTGCAAAAATTGCCGATATTAAATATGTGGTGGTGAATAGCGAGGCCGATGCATTGCTTCTTGAGAATAATCTCATTAAGCAGCATAAGCCTCGTTATAATGTTTTATTGAAGGATGATAAAACATATCCGTCAATATGTATTACAAACGAGTACTTTCCAAAGCTTTTCAAAACACGCAGAATAGAGAAAGAAAAAGGTCTATTTTTCGGGCCTTATACTAATTCAGGTGCTCTGCACGCGCTGCTTGAACTTATAAAAAAGATATATCCACTAAGAACTTGTAATCTTAATATAACTCCCGAATCAGTTCGTTGTGGTAGATTTAATTCCTGTCTTGAATATCAGATAAAGAATTGTCCGGCACCGTGTATCGGTAAGATATCGTGTGATGAATATCAGAAAATGATTACAGAAGTTGTATCTATTCTTAAAGGTGATATAAAGATTTTACAAGAAAATTTACTCGCTGAAATGGCTGAAAAAGCATCTCTTTTAAATTTTGAGGCAGCCCAAAATATTAAGGAGAAGTATAAGCTTATTGAGAATTTTAGACTAAAGAGTGAGGTTGTAAGTTCATCAATGACTAATCTTGATGTCTTTTCAATTGAAAGTGATGAAAAGAGTGCTTTTATCAATTTCTTGCATATAACAAATGGTTGCATTACCCAGGCTTTTACTATAGAGTATTGTAAAAAACTCGATGAAAGCGATGAAGAATTGATTTCTATGGGTATTATAGAGATGAGAGAAAGATTTGGTAGTAACGCAAAAGAGATTATAGTTCCTTTTATAGTTGAATTACCTATTGAAGGTGTAACTTTAATTGTACCTCAAAAAGGCGAGAAGGCGCGTTTGCTTGCTTTGTCTAAGCTGAATGTAAAACAGTACAGGGCTGACCGTTTAAAAAAGGATGATAAACTTAATCCTGAGCAGAAGATTACTCGCTTGATGAAGGAGGTTAAAGAGGCTCTGCATCTTGAAAAATTACCCGTAATAATCGAATGTTTTGATAATTCAAATATTCAAGGCAGTGATGCTGTATCGGCTTGTGTAGTTTTCCGTAAACTAAAACCAAGTAAAAAGGATTATAGAAAATACAATATAAAAAGTGTTGAGGGACCTGATGACTATGCTTCAATGCGTGAGATAGCTGGTCGCAGATACCGTCGTATTATAGAAGAAGGTGGTGAGCTCCCAAGTGTAATATTTGCCGATGGTGGAAAGGGCCAGATGGATGCAATACGTAGTATTGTAAAAGGTGAATTAGGATTGGATATTCCTGTGTTGGGGCTTGTGAAGAATAATAAGCACAGGACATCCGAAGTTATAACAGAGAGTGGAGATTTTGTCGGGCTTAAACAGGGAACTACCCTATTCCGTCTGTTATCTCAAGTTCAGGACGAGGTGCACCGTTTTGCAATAACATTCCATCGTGATAAGAGAAGCAAGCGCCAGGTTGCGTCTGAACTCGATAGTATAAAGGGTATAGGTGAAAAGAGTAAACAGCAACTCCTGAACCATTTCAAGAGTGTCAAGAGAATAAAATTAGCAACTATCGATGAGCTTGTTGCAGTGATAGGTAAATCAAAGGCTGAAATAATATACAATGCTTTGAAATCATAACTCTTTTTGTGTATCTTCGCAACAATAAAGTAAAACAGAATAATGAGAGTACTTATACAAAGGGTAAAAGAGGCATCAGTGACTGTTGATAATAAAGTTATATCATTAATACATAATGGATTACTTGTTTTTGTAGGTATAACTGATGACGATAATCGTGAAGATATTCTCTGGCTTACAAAAAAGATAGCTAATATACGTCTGTTTGATGATGAGAATGGAATTATGAACCGTTCTGTTATTGAAACCGGTGGAGATATACTTGCTGTGAGCCAGTTTACACTTATGGCATCTACTAAAAAAGGAAACCGTCCGTCATATATAAAGGCTGCAAAACCCGAAATATCGGTTCCATTGTATGAGGAGTTTTGTGCTGAATTAGAGATAGCTGTAAACAAACCTATCGGGCGAGGTGTTTTTGGAGCAGATATGAAGGTTAGATTGCTTAATGATGGCCCCGTTACAATTTTTATAGATTCAAAGAATAAAGAGTAATTATGACTATAAAAGAGGCGCAGCAGCGTGTCGATGCGTGGATAAAAGAATATGGAGTGCGTTATTTCAATGAGCTCACAAATACAGCTATTCTTGCCGAGGAGGTTGGTGAGGTAGCTCGTATTATGGCACGTAAGTATGGTGAGCAGTCATTCAAGGAAAATGAGAAAACAGACCTTGCTGATGAACTTGCCGACGTGTTATGGGTACTTATATGTATAGCAAACCAGACGGGTGTCGATTTATCCCAGGCACTTGAAAAAAACTTCGATAAAAAGACAAAAAGAGATAATAAAAGACATATTAACAATCCAAAATTATAGAGAGATGAGTGAACAGATTAATTGTGGTTGCGGTGAACATCATCACCACGCCGATGAAGAGAGTAAGTACGACTTTGTCATAAGCGAATACTGCAAGGCTATGAGTGATGACGAGGTTGCTGCTAATGTTAAGAAACTTATCGAAGAAAAGGTTCAAAAAAATAATACTCTCGAAGTGAAGAAACTTCTTTTCAATTGTATTGACCTTACAACTTTGAAGTGTACCGACAGTGAGGAGAGTGTTATGGCTTTCACTGAAAAGGTAAATGATTTCGATGATAAATACCCCGATTTAAAGAATGTTGCGGCTATTTGTGTTTATCCTAATTTTGCCAAGATTGTAAATGATACATTGCAGGTTGAAAATGTCGGCATAGCTTGTGTTTCGGGCGGTTTTCCATCATCACAGACATTCCAGGAGATAAAAGTAGCCGAGACTGCTATGGCTATTCACGATGGTGCTACCGAGATTGATATAGTACTGAGTGTAGGTAAATTCCTTAGCGGTGACTATGAGGGTGTATGTGATGAAATTCAGGAACTGAAAAGTGTTTGTGGTGACAAACACTTGAAAGTTATTCTTGAGACAGGTGCTCTTTCAACAGCTGAAAATATTAAAAAAGCGTCGATTCTATCGATTTATTCAGGTGCTGATTTTATCAAGACATCTACCGGTAAGGAGTCGCCTGCTGCAACTCCCGAGGCTGCGTACGTAATGTGCCAGACAATTAAGGAGTATTACCAGAAGACTGGCCGTAAAATTGGTTTCAAGCCTGCTGGTGGTATCAACACTGTACACGATGCACTTGTGTATTATACAATAGTCAAGGAATTGCTTGGTGATGAGTGGTTGAACAATGAACTGTTCCGTTTGGGAACAAGTCGTCTGGCAAACCTTTGCCTAAGTGAGATTATTGGTGAAGAGGTTAAATTCTTCTAATATTATAAGTATGTATGATAAATAAAAATGTCCCGACAAAATCGGGACATTTTTATTTGTTGCTCATTATATCATTTTTCTCTTGTAATCACATAATCGATGTAAGCAATAAGTGCGTTACGGTATTCACTTGAAATTTCCTGAGGAATGGATTCTATTGCTAAATTACGGTAGTGATTGATACGGCTGTTTGTGTACTCTACTCCACCCTCGGTCTTTGATATCTCAATCAATGTTTCTATCTCCTTTTCATCGAGATATATTCCCTTTGATAATTTCTCGCGTATTGGTTCAAGAAGCGGGTTTTGGCTTGTGCGCAGAACGTAAAGTGCAGGCAGTGTTATCTTGCCTTCGCGCATATCACTGCCTGTAGGCTTGCCTATATCATTACTGTAGTAGTCGAAAATATCATCTTTCATTTGGAAACAGAGCCCGGCATATTTTCCATAATTGCTGAACTTGCCAATGTATTCATCACTTCCTCCGGCAGTGTAGACAGCGCAGGCCGAGCAACAGACAAAAAGTGAAGCAGTCTTGTAGTATATTACTTTCAGGTAATTTTCTTCGCTATATGAGCCTTTCTGCTGCAGTTCAACCTGCATCACTTCACCGTTTGGCAATTCGCGACCCATAACAGATATTGCATCAATCACACTAAGGTCGCCAGTATTTGCTGTACAGTTGAGTGCCATTGAAAAAAGATAGTCACCACTAAGCACTGCCACATTATTATTGAAACGTACGTTCAACGAAGGGCGTCCGCGTCGTTTGTCGCTTTCGTCAATTACATCGTCGTGCAGCAGGCTTGCAGTGTGCAGCATCTCTACAGCTGCAGCTGCAGCAAAAGTTTTTTCATTTACATTTCCGGTACTCTTTGCCACAAGCATCACCAACATTGGGCGCATCATCTTTCCTATTGAGTCACTGAGGAAAGATAGTGCATCATTCATAAGCACGACATCACTCTTCAGCAACGACCTGAAATAGTCGTTGAAATCGTTGATTTCCTGCTCCAAAGGTCTTTTTATTGTTGACAACAAATCCATAATGGATAAAATACCTATATATGAATAAAAACTTAAAACACTGTTTCAGTGCAAAAGTAATAAAAAAGCAAAGGAAAGTGGCAAAAAATATGTATTTTTACAATCGGTTAATCTAATTTTAAAATGGACAAGTTATTTCTTCTCGACGCATATGCACTCATATATCGTGCTTATTACGCATTCATAAAGAATCCTAGGATAAACTCCAAAGGTTTCAATACATCGGCTATTATGGGTTTTATAAACACCCTTGAGGATGTGTTGAAAAAAGAGAATCCAACCCACATTGGAATTGCATTCGACCCCAAGGGGCCTACATTCCGTCACGAGGCTTTTGAGCAGTACAAGGCACAGCGTGAGGAGACACCCGAAGTGATAAGGGAGTCGGTACCTGTGATAAAGGAGTTTATCAAGGCTTATAATATCCCTATTTTTGAGGTTCCTGGTTACGAAGCTGATGATGTCATTGGTACATTAGCAAAACAGGCAGAGAAAAAGGGAATTATAACATATATGATGACTCCCGATAAGGATTATGGTCAGTTGGTTTCGGACACCACCTTCATATACAGGCCTAAATATGGTGACAAGGAGTTTGAGGTGATGGGTGTTGAGAGAGTTAAGGAGAAGTTCGGCATTGAAACGACTGGACAGGTGATAGACCTTCTTGGCTTGATGGGTGACTCAAGTGACAATATCCCCGGTTGCCCAGGTGTTGGTGAAAAGACTGCGCAGAAGTTGATAGCCCAGTTCGGTAGTATTGAAAATATGCTTGCCAATACAGATGAACTTAAGGGTGCGTTGAAGACAAAGGTTGAAGAAAACAGGGAACAGATTTTGTTCAGTAAATTTCTTGCTACCATCAAGACCGATGTTCCGGTTGAACTCGACTTGGATTCGTTGAAGAGAGAGATACCGAATGAAGATGAACTTTCGAGACTCTTCAGTTTTTATGAATTGCGTGCTTTGAAGGAGCGAGTGATAAAGACCCAGCAAGCTCCCTCACTTTTTGACGAAGCACCATCGGTTGCTGCAACTGTTTCTACATCGAGTAAAAAAAGTGCAAAACACGATCCACTTCAAGGCTCTCTCTTTGATTTTTTTACGGCCGAAGATACAGGTGGTGAAAAAAAATCGAGCCATTTGACGTTAAAAGATACTCTACATATATATAAACTTATTGAAACAGAGGAAGATATAACTTGT